>NZ_JBLRVY010000020.1:0-209417 GCF_048159485.1 Streptomyces sp. 4F14 | reverse complement strand
ATGAAAACCATCCCTGCCCCACCCGCGCAGTCCCAGAGTCGCGAACTCACGGGACGCACTCAAGAAGGTAGGGCCGCGTGACCACGACCCCCCTCGCCACCCTTGCCGCCCTCGTCCCCCTCCTGCCGTTCCTCGGCGCGCTCGCCGGCCTCCTCCTGGGCCGCACGGCCCCCGGCTACGTCCGCCCCCTGGCCGTCCTGCCGCCGCTCACCGCCCTCGCCCTGGCCGTCCTGGTGGCCGTACGCCAGGGCGGCGACGCCGCCGTCGACGCCGCGACGGAACTCACCCCCACCGGCTCGATCCCCGTCGAACTCGCCCTGCACATCGACGGTTTCGCCGCCCTGGTCGCCGTCCTGGTCGCCCTCGTCGCGACCTGCGTACAGATCTACTCGACCGGCTACCTCCGCGACGACCCCCGCTATCCCTCGTACGCGGCCCTCGTCTCCCTCTTCACCGCCGCGATGCTCCTGGTCGTCTACTCGGGCGACCTGATCGTGCTGCTCGTCGGCTGGGAGGTCATGGGCATCTGCTCGTACTTCCTGGTCGGCCACTACTGGGAGACCCCCGAGGCGCGTGCCGCGTCGATCAAGGCGTTCCTCGTCACCAAGCTCGGCGACGTCCCGTTCCTGATCGGCCTGTTCGCGCTGGCCACGGACGCCGGGTCGTTCCGGATCACGCGGATCCTCGACGCCGTCGCGCACGGCGGCCTCGACCACCCGACGCTGATCGCGCTGCTGCTCCTCGCGGGCGTGGCGGGCAAGTCGGCGCAGTTCCCGCTGCACACCTGGCTCCCGGACGCGATGGCGGGCCCCACGCCGGTCTCCGCGCTGATCCACGCCGCGACGATGGTCGCCGCCGGCGTCTACTTCGTCGCCCGCCTGCTGCCGGTCTTCGAGGCGTCGCAGGCCGCGATGGCCGTCCTCGCGGTGCTGGCCGCCGTGACGATGCTCGGCTCCGGACTCGCCGCGCTCGCGCAGGACGACATCAAACGCGTCCTCGCCTACTCGACGATCGGCCAGCTCGGCTACATGACCGCCGCCCTCGCCGTCGCCGACCGCGGCGCCGCCGTCTTCCACCTCCTCACACACGGCGCCTTCAAGGCCCTGCTGTTCCTCGCGGCCGGCGCGGTCATCCACGCCGCCGGCACCAACTCCCTGGCTGCCCTGTCCCGTACGAGCGGCCTGCGCGCCCGCGTGCCGGACGCCTACTGGACGATGACCGTGGCGCTCCTCGCGCTCGCCGCGATCCCGCCGTTCAGCGGCTTCTTCTCCAAGGAGTCCGTCCTCGGCGCCGCCGAACACGTCGTCACCGGCCACACCGAGCACGCCCCCGCCGCCGCGGGCTGGACCGTCATCGCCGCCGCCCTGCTCACCGCCCTCCTGACCGCCGCCTACGCGGCCCGCCTGTGGCTGCTCGCCTTCCACGGCCGGGGCGCCGAAGCCCCCGACCACGGCCGGCAGCCCCTGTCGATGACCGTCGTCCTGTGGGTCCTCGCCGTCCCCTCCCTGGCCCTCGGCGGCCTCTCCTACGCCACGCTCCCCGACTGGTTCGACGGCGCCTCCCTCGCCCCGACCCTCACCACCTCCGTCCTCGGCACGGGCTTCGCCCTCGTCGGCGGCCTCGTCACCTACGGCGCCTGGCGCCACCTCACCGCCACGGCCGCGAAGACACCGATCGGCGCCGTCGCCGCCCACCCGGACAGCGCCCCGGCCACCGTCGAGGCCGAGGCCATCGCGAGCCACGCGCCCGCGTACGGGAGCATCGCCGCCGCCCCTGACCCCGCCGACCCCGGACGCCTGCTGCTCGGCCCCCTGCACCGCCACGCGGCCACCGGCTTCCACCTGGACGCCCTCTACACCGCCCTGTTCGTCCGCCCGGTCCAGGCCGCCGCCCGCCTCGTACGCTTCCTCGACCGCGAGGTCGTCGACGCCTACGTGAACGGCGCCGCCGCCCTGCCCCGCTGGCTCGGCACCGCCGTACGGCGGGCCCAGACCGGCAACGTCCAGACCTACGTGAGCGCCCTGCTCGCCGGCACCGTCGTCCTCGCGGTGACCGTCCTTCTCGTCGCCTCGGGAGGGTGAGCGGGCGTGATCGGTATCAACGAGTCCGTGATGCAGTTCCTTCTGGCGTTCACCGTCGCCGGACCGCTCCTCGGCGCCGTCGCCGCCCTCCTGCCCGCCCCGCCGGGGCTGAAGGGGAAGTCGCCCGACCAGGCGGTGCTGCGCCACGGCGTGACCGTGACCGGCGTGATCCTCGCCGCCGCGATCACCCTCGCGCTGGGCTTCGACCACGGCCACCCGTCGACGATGCAGGCCAGTACGGACATCAGCTGGATTCCCGCACTCGACGTACGCGTCCACCTCGGCATCGACGGCATCTCCCTCCCGCTGCTCGTCCTGACCGCGCTGCTGACCTTCCTGTGCGCGCTGTACTCCTACTTCAAGCCGCCCGCGGGCCCGTCCCCGAAGGCGTTCGTCGCCCTGCTGCTGCTCCTGGAGGGCGGCACCCTCGCCACCTTCGCCGTCCTCGACCTCCTCCTGTTCTTCCTCGCCTTCGAGACCGTCCTCATCCCCATGTACTTCCTCATCGCCCGCTGGGGCGGCGAGGACCGGACCCGCGCGGCCTGGAAATTCATCCTCTACACGCTGCTCGGCTCCGTCGTCATGCTCCTCGGCCTGCTTCTCATCGGCGTGAAAGCGGGCACATTCGACATGGTCGCACTCGCCACTGACAACGGCCGGTCCCTGACCACATCCGTGCAGGTCACCGCCGTTTTGGCGATCGGTCTCGGGCTTGCCGTGAAGACCCCGATGTGGCCCCTGCACAGCTGGCTGCCCGACGCCCACACCGCCGCCCCGACCACCGGCTCGGTCCTCCTCGCCGGCGTCCTGCTGAAGATGGGCACCTACGGGTTCGTCCGCATCCTCCTGCCGGTCGCCCCGGACGGCCTGCGCACCTTCGCGCCCTACCTCGCCGCCTTCGCCGTCGTCGGGATCGTCTACGGCTCCCTGGCCTGCCTCGCCCTGGTCCGCCCCGGCGCGAACGGCGACCTCAAACGCCTCATCGCCTACTCCTCCGTCGGCCACATGGGCTTCGTCCTGCTGGGCATCGCGTCCATGACACCGACCGGCGTCAACGGCGCCCTGTTCGCGAACATCGCCCACGGCCTCATCACCGGCCTGCTGTTCTTCCTCGTCGGCGCCCTCAAGGACCGCACCGGCAGCACCGACCTCGACACCCTCGCCCAGCAGACCGGAGCGGCCCTGTACGGCCGTGCGCCGCGCCTGGGCGGGCTCCTCGCGTTCGCCGCCGTCGCCTCCCTCGGACTGCCCGGACTCGCCGGGTTCTGGGGCGAGATGCTCGCCCTGTTCGGCGCCTTCGACCCCGCGGGCGGTCTGAGCCGCCCGGCCTTCCTGACGTTCACGGCGATCGCCGCCTCCGGCACCCTCCTGACGGCCGCCTACCTCCTGCTCGTCGTCCGGCGCGTGTGCATGGGCGCCGTCCCGCAGGACGTCCCGCACCTCGCCGACGTACGCGCGTACGAGTTCGCGGCCTGGACCCCGCTCGTCGTCCTCACCGTCGTCGGCGGCCTGTGGCCCAAGGCCCTCCTCGGGCTCACCGACCCGGCCGTGCAGCAGCTCCTCGCAGGAGGCCCCCGATGAGCGCCCTCGCGCAGTCCGTCGTCCAGTCGGTCGACTGGCTGACGATCGCCCCGCCCACCGTCGCGGCCCTCGCCGGCCTCGCCGTCCTGGTCGCCGACCTGTTCCTCCCGCACGCGCGCAAGCACCTCCTCGGCCGGCTCTCCGTCGCAGGACTCGCCGCCGCCACCGCCCTCCTGCTGCCCCTCCTGGACGGCGACCACGCCACCTTCTGCGCCGCCGGCGACCCGCGCGCGTGCAGCTACACGGCCGACCGCTTCACCCTCGTCGTCCAGTTCCTGGTGCTGGGCGGAGCCCTCCTGACCGCGCTCCTGTCCGTCACCGCCCTCAAGGACGACCGCAAGGCGCTACCCGAAGGCGAGTACTGGTTCCTGCTGCTCTCCTCCGCCGCGGGCGCCGCCCTGCTGCCCGCCTCCCGCGACCTCGCCACCCTGATCGTCGCCCTGGAGGTCGCCTCCCTGCCCGCCTTCGCCCTGGTCGGCATCCGTCACGGCGACCGGCGCTCCTCCGAGGCGGCCCTGAAGTTCTTCCTGTCGTCCGTCACGGCCACCGCTGTCAGCCTCCTGGGCATCAGCTTCGTCTACGCCACGACAGGCACCCTCTACCTCACCCAGGTGGCCCAGCGCATCCAGGACGTCGACGGCCAGTTCCACACCCTCGCCCAGACGGGCGTCGTCCTCACCCTCGTCGGCTTCGCCTTCAAGACGGCCGCCGTCCCCTTCCACTTCTGGGTCCCCGACACGTACGCGGGCGCCCCCCTGCCGATCGCCGCCTACCTGTCGGTCGTCGGCAAGGCCGTCGGCTTCTCCGGGCTGATCCTCGTCACCGTCGTCGCCCTCCCCTCGTACGGCGACGTCTGGGGCCCCGCGCTCGCGGGCCTCGCCGCGCTCACCATGACCGTCGGCAACGCCGGAGCCCTGCGCCAGCACGCCACGCGCGCGTACAGCGCGGTACGCCTCCTCGCCTGGTCCTCCGTGGGCCAGGCCGGCTACCTCCTCGTACCGATCGCCGCGGCCGCCTACACGGACGACGCCCAGCACGCCGTGGGCGCCACCCTCGCGTACGCGCTGATGTACGCCGCCGTGAACCTCGGCGCGTTCGCCGTGGCCGCACTCGTGGCCCGCCACAGCCCCGCCAACCGCCTCACGGACTACCGGGGCCTGTACGCCCGCAGCCCGCTCTCCGCGCTCCTGCTGGCCTTCTTCCTGCTCTGCCTCGCGGGCCTGCCGCCCGGCGTCATCGGCCTCTTCGCGAAGGTCACCGTCTTCTCGGCGGCCGTCGACGCGGGCCTCGGCTGGCTCGCCGTCGTCATGGCCGTCAACGTCGTGATCGCCCTCTTCTACTACCTCCGGTGGACGGCCCTGCTGTTCACCGCCCCCGAGGGAGAGCCGGTACGCCACCGTGTCCCGGCCCCGCTGACGGCCGCGCTCACCCTCACGGCCGCCGTCGGCATCGCCCTCTCCGGAGCCCCCCAGCTGATCCTGCGGTTCGCCGGCACCACCCTGTTCTGAGCCCATCACGCCCCTGGGACGACCGCTCACCCGGACGGCCGACAGGCGTGCCCGCGCGCGCAAGGGAACTCATGTCGCTCGCCTGGCGTTGACACAGACAGGGAGGTCCACTGGACGTGACACCAGAAGGACCGCAGATCAGCGAGCAAAGGGTTCCCCTGCCGCACGACCTGGAGGGCGTACCGTGCACCGCCGGCACAACGGGCTCAGGACCGCAGTACTCCTCGGGGGGCTGTCCGCACTCATCGTCGTCATCGGCGGCCTCTTCGGCCGGACCGGGCTGATCATCGCCGTCCTGGTCGCCCTCGGCACCAACGCGTACGCGTACTGGAACAGCGACAAGCTGGCTCTACGCGCGATGCGCGCGCGCCCGGTGAGCGAGTTCGAGGCCCCCGCCCTGTACCGAATGGTCCGCGAACTCTCCACGCAGGCCCGCCAGCCCATGCCCCGCCTGTACATCTCCCCGACCGAGGCACCCAACGCCTTCGCCACCGGCCGCAACCCGCGCAACGCGGCCGTGTGCTGCACCGACGGCATCATGCGCCTCCTCGACGAACGCGAGCTGCGCGGCGTCATCGGGCACGAGCTGAGCCACGTCTACAACCGCGACATCCTCATCTCCTCCGTCGCCGGCGCGCTCGCCTCGGTGATCGTCTTCCTGGCCAACTTCGCCTGGCTGATCCCCATCGGCCGCTCCGACGACGATGACGGCCCCGGCATCATCGGGGTGCTCCTGCTGTCGCTCCTCGGACCGCTCGCCGCCAGCCTCATCCAGCTCGCCATCAGCCGCTCCCGCGAGTACGAGGCCGACGCCTCCGGGGCGCAGCTCACCGGCGACCCCCTCGCCCTCGCGAGCGCGCTGCGCAAGCTCGAACTCGGCACCCAGCAGCTCCCGCTGCCCCCCGAGCCCCGGATCGAGACCGCGAGCCACATGATGATCGCGAACCCCTTCCGCCCGGGCCAGGGATTCTCCAAGATGTTCTCTACGCACCCACCGATGGCGGAGCGGATCGCCCGCCTGGAGAAGATGGCAGGTCGCCAGTCGTGAAGACCATCCTCAACGTCATCTGGCTCGTCCTGAGCGGATTCTGGCTCTTCCTCGCCTACCTCGGCGCGGGCCTCCTCCTGTGCATCACGATCATCGGCATCCCCTTCGGGATCGCCGCCTTCCGCATCGGCGTCTACGCCCTGTGGCCCTTCGGCCGCACCACCGTCGAACGCCGCGACGCGGGAGCCCCCTCCTGCGTCGGCAACGTCCTGTGGCTCGTCCTGGCCGGCTGGTGGCTCGCCCTCGGCCACATCGTCACCGGCCTCCTGCTGTGCGTCACGATCATCGGCATCCCGTTCGGCATCGCCAACTTCAAGCTCATCCCCGTCTCCCTCATGCCGCTGGGCCGCGAGATCGTCCCGACGGACGAGCCGTTCGGGGCCCGCTGACCCCTGCCGGGTGACCGAGTTGTCCACAGCCCGGGGGTTGTCCACAGGCCGGACCGATTGTCAGTGGCGGCGTGCACGATGAACCCATGACCGAGCACGAGCAGTCGCTGACCCGGGTACCGAAGAAGACCCGCACCACCCGGCCCCACGGCCGGAGTTCGCTTCCCGCCGCCGTCGACGCCGACGGCACCTGGTACCTGGACTCCCCGAGCCTCGCGCGATGGCTGGAGGACCGGGTGGAGGGGAGAGGCTGGGACGAGGAGCCCGCCGACGAGTTCGAGACGGCGCCCTGGGCGGAGTTCCGGATACGTACGGGTGCGGTGCCGGCCGGCTCCTGAGGGAACCCCTCACCCCGGCAGCAGCCTCCGCCGCACCCCGTACGCCACCGCGCCCACCACCAGCACCCCCGCCCCGGACACCACCGACACCCACGGAAGGGAGAACGCCAGCAGCACACACCCCAGCAGACCGACGGCCGGCACCAGACGCGCGAGTGGTGCCGGGGACAAGGTCCACGCCGAGGCGTTGGCCACCGCGTAGTAGAGGAGGACGCCGAAGGAGGAGAAACCGATCGCGCCCCGGACGTCGAGCGTGGCGGCCAGGACGGCGACGACCGCGCCCACGGCCAGTTCGGCGCGGTGCGGGACCTGGAAGCGGGGGTGCACGGCGGACAGCGCACCGGGCAGATGCCGGTCCCGGGCCATCGCGAGGGTCGTCCGGGAGACCCCCAGGATCAGCGCCAGAAGCGAGCCCAGCGCGGCGAGGGCCGCACCGGCCCGTACCACCGGCGCCAGCCAGGAAGCGCCCGCCGCACGGACCGCGTCCACCAGCGGAGCACCGGCGCCGCTCAGCCCACCGACACCCAGCACGGAGAGGACGGCGACCGCCACACACCCGTACACCACCAGCGTGACACCCAGGGCGAGCGGGACCGCCCGGGGGATCGTGCGCGACGGATCCCGCACCTCCTCGCCCAGGGTCGCGATCCGCGCGTACCCCGCGAAGGCGAAGAACAGCAGCCCGGCGGCCTGGAGCAGCCCGCCCGCCCCACCGGAGAACCCGATGTCCGCCGGCCCGGCGCCGGACCTCTCGGCCCCCTCCGCCCCCAGGCACACGGCCACGACCCCCACCAGGACCACCAGCACCATGGCCACGACCGCCCGCGTCACCCACGCCGACTTCTGGACGCCGCCGTAGTTCACCGCCGTCAGCGCCAGCACCGACGCGACCGCCACCGCGTGGGCGTGCGCCGGCCAGACGTACAGCCCCACGGTCAGCGCCATCGCCGCGCACGACGCCGTCTTCCCGACGACGAAGGCCCACCCGGCGAGGTACCCCCAGAAGGCGCCGAGGCGTTCACGGCCGTAGACGTACGTACCGCCCGAGGCCGGATAGCGGGCGGCCAGGCGGGCCGAGGCGGTCGCGTTGCAGTAGGCGATCACGGCGGCGAGGGCGAGGGCGGGCAGCAGACCCGTGCCGGCGGCCCGCGCGGCGGGACCCAGGGCGACGAACACACCGGCGCCGATCATCGCCCCGAGCCCGATCACGACGGCGTCCCCGAGCCCCAGGGTGCGCCGCAGCCCGGCGGGGGAACCGGAAGGGCCGGAGGAGAGCGTCATGGGCCGCACCCTAGTGACCAGGGGAACAAGCAGGCACCGGCACGACGACGTCCACACCAACACGGGACGAACGCGCGGGTGCGGGACACCGGGAAGCGCCGGCCGCCCGCGCCGCTCCCTGCCCGGACACACCAGAAGGGCGGGCGCCGGGGCACCCGCCCTTCTGGTCCACCGGCCTGGGGGCTACCGATAGTTCACGAACTGGAGCGCGAAGTCGAAGTCCTGCCCCTTCAGCAGGGCGATCACGGTCTGGAGGTCGTCGCGGCTCTTGGAGCTGACGCGCAGCTCGTCACCCTGGACCTGGGCCTTGATGCCCTTGGGGCCCTCGTCGCGGATGAGCTTGGCGACCTTCTTCGCGTTCTCCTGCGAGATGCCCTCCTTGACCTCGGCGAAGAGCTTGTACTCCTTGCCGGAGAGCTGGGGCTCGCCCGCCTCCAGGGCCTTCAGCGAGATCCCGCGCTTGATCAGCTTCGACTGGAAGACGTCGAGGACAGCCTTGACCCGTTCCTCGGAGTTCGCCTCCATGAGGATCTTCTCGCCGGACCACGAGATCGAGGCGCCCACGCCCTTGAAGTCGTAGCGCTGCGAGATCTCCTTGGCGGCCTGGTTGAGGGCGTTGTCGACCTCCTGCCGCTCGACCTTCGAGACGATGTCGAAACTGGAGTCGGCCATGTCCTGTGGCTCCTTGTATCGGGGGGCGTGACGAGTGCGTGGCGGCGTCCTCGGGGGCCCGTGCCTGACCCGGCACGGCCCCGGCCACGTCCGGACAAGCCTAGCCACCCGATCACCTCCGGGCGCAGCTCAATCGGGTGGCGGACCACCCCTCCCCATCGGGTATTGTTTACGTCGTTGCCAGGGAACACCGCCGAAAAGCGGTTCGACCAGGTGACAAACCCCCGGCGGTGTGCCCGAGCGGCCAAAGGGAGCAGACTGTAAATCTGCCGGCTCAGCCTTCCCAGGTTCGAATCCTGGCGCCGCCACGCTGAGAACGAAGGGGGGGGGGGGGGGGGGGGGGGGGGGGGGGGGGCGCCCCCCCCGCCCCCCCCCCCCCCCCCCCCCCCCCCCCCCCCCCCCCCCCCCCCCCCCCCCCCCCCCCGCCCCGGCGCCCCCCCCCCGCCTCCACCCGCGGGGGGTTGCCCCCCCCCCCCCCACGCCCAACGCCCCTTCGTCATGCCTCCCCGCGATCAGGGGGACTGTCTCACTCTGTCTCGCGTTCGAACGCCCCATCTCGGAGTGCGTGGACGGGGTGTGGACGGGTTTTCAGTGCCTCTCAGGCACTCCGCTTCAGCCGGTCAGAGATCTTGGCGTTGGCGGCGTCGTCGCCGTCCTTGAGGAACTTGGCGTACACCCGGAACAGGACCGCCACGCTGTGGCCGGCGCGTTCAGCTACAAGCTGAGGCTCCACCCCGGAACTGAGCCACGTGGACACTGCCGCGTGACGAAGATCATAGGGGCGCTTGGCCAACACGGACTCGAATTCGGCGGGGGAGAGGGTGCGTTGGCGAGCTTCCGCCCAGACTTCGCCGTATCCGGTGTCCTGTACGAGTCCACCCCGAAGGGTCTGGAACACCCTCCCGTCCGGCGCGGTGCCGTACGCACTCAGGTGCCACCGGAGTAGGGCGACCAGCTCGGGAGGGATCGGCACGCGGCGGATCGCTTTGCGGGGTCGGTGCTTGAGTCCCTTCTTCTCGTGTGCCTCCCCGGTGTCCGTCCACGCGGTTCCGGAACGGGGACGGGTCTCATGGAGCCGGAGCATTCCCCACCCACGGCGCGGTAGGTCGCAGTCCTTGAGTCGCAGACCGATGACTTCGGCCGGCCGCGCCGCCGCGTAGTACATGCAGCCGAAGAACGCTACGAGCCGTCGACCGCGCTTCCCCTGGTCGCGCACGGCCGACAAGAGCTTGGCCGCTTGGGCGGGATTCGGTGCGCACTCCGGGTCCACCTCTTCTACGACCTGTTCGGGTGCCGTCCACTTGATTCGGCCCAACGGGTTGTCCGTGAGGAGTTCGGCGTCGACCGCGTATTCAAGGGAGTTGTAGAAGATGGCGCGCTTCCGGCTGATCGTTCCTGCTGCTGCTGTCTTGCCGTCCAGCTTTTTCGACAAGGCATTCAGGGCGGATTTCACGACCAGCCGGTCAGAGAGTGCGGACATGGGAAGCGACTTTCGCTTGAACCAGTCCAGTACCTTGGCCACGTCGTCGGGAATCTCCTGATCCCAACGGTTCTTGTTGAAGGCCCAACTGTAGAGAGCGCGCCGGATCGTTCTGTTGTCCGGCATCCCCTTCGTGTCCTTCACGAAAGCGGGCGTCACCGTTGCCATGGCTTCCGCCAAGGTGCGGCGGGTGTTACCGGGGGCGCTGTCCCACTTCATCTCGATGTAGTCCCGAGCGTGCTCGTACCAGGAGATGTCCCGCGTCTGGGTGACCATGGACTTCGGCAACCCGGTTTCGACGTCGAAGGGTTCGCCCTCGCGTGCCGCCGTGATGAGTTGGGCGCGGCGACTGTCCGCCAGCCCCTGGGTGAGGAACGACTCCGAATGCGGTCGGATTCCGACCTTCCAGCGGAGTTGGTAGGGCTTCCGGTAATCACGCTTCCGAATTGCCCAGATCTTGACGGTGTAGCTCCACTCGGTCAAGCGGCTTCCATTTCATCTTTGAAGGCGTCAAGGACACTTCGGCGCACGCATATGCGGCCCGAAGGAGTGCGGCGGGCTTCCGGTGCGTAGCCACGGTTCTGCCACCGGTACCAGGTGGCGCGGCTGATGCTGAGTTCGTCCAAGACGTCGCTGAGGGGGAGGAGTTCGTCCTTCGGGGTGCGGCGTCTGCGAGTGGCGGTGCTCATGCAGGGATCTCCCTGGGTACAGAGAGGGCGATTCAGGGTGTGGTTGGCGTCACAGTGCTGTGGGTCGCGGACCACTGCGGACCACCCTTGTTGACCTGCGGTTTTGCCGGGGTGGCTGTGCGGACCATCGCGGACCGGCTGTGTGGGGGTGGTCCGCGATGGCCCGGGTCCCGGGGTTGGTGAATGCGCAGGTCGGATGGGGTGGTCCGCGATGGTCCGCGACCCGGCGGGTTGTGGTGCTAGTTGGGATCGGTGGTGCCGAGTGCGACGCCGGTGTAGGTACGGACGCGGGTCTCGCCGTTGCGGGGGCGGGTGAGGGCGAGTTGGGGGACGACGGAGAGGAGGTTGCGGCCGAAGACCTGTTTGGTTCCGGGGCGTACTCCGTTGTCCTCGGCCCATTCCCGCCAGACCGTCCAGAGGTCGTCCACGGGGACGGTGCAGGTGGGTCCGGTGGTGCAGCGTTCGCGGACGAACGCGCTGGTCGGACTGGCGGTGTCGCGCATGGTGGTGACGGCGTCGCGGCTGGATGCGGGTTCGGTGATCCGGCGGTTGCGCTGGAGTCGGGCGAGTCCTTCCAAGGCCCAGTTGAGGATGCCGGGCATCTCTGCGGTGAGGCGGTCGGTGAGGGTGGTGTCTTCCTTCCCGAGCCACGACACCCGCATGGTGAGAAGCACGAACCGGTTGGCGATCACGCCGGACGAGTCTCCGAAGTGCGGGAGTTCGTTGGAGAGGACCACGAGCCGGGTGGGGAGTTTGCCGGTCCACTGCTCCCGGAACTTGCGGTCGATGTCGATCGTGTCCTCACCTGAGATCGTCAGCAGCCGTTCCACGACTTGGCTGTTGTCGTTGCCGGAGAGTCGGGCGTCGGAGATGACGGCGAGAGGCTTGCCGACCAGGGTGGCGAGTCCGAAGTTGGTGCCGAGTGAGGAGAGGGTGGGTCCGGCGATGTTCTCCGGGCCGACCAGCGCTTTGAGGACCCGTGCGATGGTGCCTTTCCCGGAGCGTGAGGGGCCGACCATGAGGAGGATCTTCTGTTGGTCGGTGCTGCCGGAGACGACGTAGCCGAACCATTCCTGGAGTGCGGCGACGGCGTCCGGGTCGTCGGGGAAGACCTGCGTGAGGAAGCGTTCCCACTCGGGTGCGGTGGCGTCGGGGTCGTAGGTGAAGGGGACGGAGACCAGGTTGAAGAACTCCGGTCCGTGGGGGAGAAGTTCACGGTCCCGGATGCGCAGGAGTCCGTTCTCGCACGCCACGATCGGTGTCCCGTCCGCCGGGTCGGTTGCGCCGTCGGGGGTGAGCCAGGCGGGTGCGTCGGTGTCGGTGGGAAGGAGGGTGATCGCTCCGAGTGCGTCGAGTAGGTTGCCGATCTTCGGTTTGGTGGGTGCCCAGTCGCGTTCCTCGGTCTCGCCGTCCTTGCCGGGAACCCGGTAGACGACGTGTTCCAGGCGCTCGTACATGGCCTTGCGGATCTGCGCTTCGTCGATCTCGCGCCAGCGGGTGCCGGTCCAGCGCATCCACGAGCCGCGCCAGCGCCGGTACATGAGCCGTCCGTCTGCGGTCTGCCAGTCCGGCAGGAGACGCCGGGCAACCGCCATGGGGTTGGACGGGGAGGGGAGTTCTTCTGGCTCGCTCATGCCGCCGGCCTCCCTTCCTGCGGGTTGCGGAGCGGGCAGGTGTCGCGGTGCGCGGTGTGGTCGGCGATCAGGGCGAGTACGCGGCGTGCGCCGACGGCCGACCGGTCGCGTCCGCAGGCGCACCACGAGCGAGCGGTGGGGGTGGCGCCGCGCGGCGCTGTGACGGTCAGCCACGCGACGGGGTGGCGGCCGTCTCCGGTCCGCGCGTCCGGGCGAAGGGCTGAAAGGACGCCCTTGCGGGCGGCGTTCGCCGATTCGCCCACGACCGGGCGTAGCGGACGCTGTACGGCGCCCTGAGGGTCGTTCATGGGATTTCGTGATGCTTTGTTCATGCCGCGCGCTCCCCGGGCGTCTCCAGGCCGTTGGTGACCGCGCGGCGGGCGTAGTCCTCGGGGACGCCTACGGTGACGGCGGCGGTCACGATCTCCTCGCCGATCGCTGCGAGTCCGCAGGGGCCGGGGCATGCGGTGTGCTGGGCGGCGAGGAAGCGGGCGACGCCGAACGCCTGGGAAGCCGCGCCGGACTCGGTCCGGGCCCGTACGAGGGTGAGGCCGCGTTCGAGTCCGGTGCGGACGTAGCGGTCGGTGTGGCGGCATCCGGTGGCCACCGAACGGCTCCACGGGGTGCGGCCGGTGAGGGAAGAGGCCACCTCCCTGCGGGCGGGGGTGGTGTCTTCCCTCGCGACCAGGGCGCGCACGGCCGTCGGGAGTCCGCTCATTCGGCCGGTACCGGGACCCAGCCAGCGGGCGTACTGCATCACGGACTTGACGTCGACACCGGGCCGGACGCCGTTCGACGACGGCATGATGCCCTGGTAGATCCAGTGCTCACCCCGAGTCGTCACCACGGTCCGTGTCGCGGGGAGGGCGGCGTGTGCCCAGGTGACGGCGGCTTGGTCGTCGAGGTCGACGACGGTGAGTCCGGCGCCGCCGGGGTGGTAGGCGACGGCTGCCGCCTCACGCCACGCCGATGCCCACGCGGGGGAGGTGAGGGTGTGCGGGTCGGTGGTGGCGGCGGCCCATGCGTGGCACGGCGCCGGGCATGTGCAGGGGCCCGGCGTCTTCATGTTCGGCCGTCCGCCGCAGCGGGGCGGGGTGCCCGCGCAGATGCGGCAGTTGCCGAACGGGACCTTTCCCGCGCGCAGGGGCAGCACCGGGGTGCCGGCCGCTGCGAGTGCGAGGGCGGTGCGCAGAGGGGTGGCCGCGTGGGGGGCTCGCGGGAGGGGGGTCGGTTGGGTCATGCTGGGTGACCTCCAACAGGTCTGTAGTGGGCTGGTTGGCAAGAGCGGCCCCGGTTCTTGGCGGAATGGGGGGCCGCTCTTGGCGTATCTAGAAGGGCGGTTCGTCGCTGTAGCCGCCGGACGGTCGGCGGTGCAGCCACGACGGGAGGGGAAGCAGGGGCAGGCGCCATGCGGTCCAGCAGTCGCAGGGCTCGTAGTCGGTGCCCGCGTACTCGCCGGTGTCGTAGTCGCCGTAGTCGTGGACCGTGCCGCCCGCGCCCCGGCAGTGGGGGCAGTGCGGGAGGGGGGTGTCGGTCAGGGCCAGGGCGCGGCGGGGGCAGACGATGACCTTGAGGCGGAGTCGGAGCATGGGTGGTGGGTCTCCTGTTCAGCCGTGGAAGTGGTTGCGCTTGAAGACGGCTTTGCGGATGTTGACCGTGGTTCCGGCGTCGGTCTTGTCGCCGTGGCCGCTGAAGACCTGCACCGCGACCCACCCGCCGAAGATGACGGCGGCGAGGGTGATGAGCTGGGTGATGAGTGCGGTGAGGGCGGTGATGAACGTGGTGAGGACGAACAGGCCCCCGCACACGGCGGCGAACCCGACGCCCCCGAGGGCGACGTTCACGGCCGTCCGGGAGACGGCCGGCTTCACGGCGACCGGTTCGGGCTGCATGGGGTGGACGCTGTAGCCGGTGACGACTCGGCCGTCGGGCAGCACGATCGAGGTGACCGCCGGGACCGTGCCGGGTTGCATTGGAACGAGGGGCGCGGCGAGGGGTGCGGCGGGGGTGAGCGGGGTCGGTGTGTGGATCTCGACCGCTCCGGGAACGGGCGGGCGGCGGGTGGGTTCGGGGTGCATGTGGAATCCCTTCCGGTACGGGTCGGGGGAGGCGGACGCACCCCCTTGGAGGGGTGCTGTGGAGGGGGTTTCGGGGCGCTGAGCTGGGGTGCCTCCCCGCCTCCCCGAAGTGATGTTTTCGCTGATCAACGCGAGGGAGGCGCCCCGGGGAGGGGGGTGGGGAGTCCTCCCCGCCTCCCCGGGACGGGGGCGGTTGCCTCCCCGTCACTCGGAGGGGGAAACGGAACCTTCGGTGTCGCGGTCGGCGAGTGCCCGGACGACGTCCTCGGAGCGGACGACCATGCGCCCGTGGGACTTCTTCGCCTCGACACCGGCCGCGTCGAGTACACGCTTGAGGTCGATGAACGACCACTTCCCGTACGCGTCGTTGTCGAGTGCGGCGAGGCGCTTGAGGACGTCCTGGGTCAGGACCCGTGCGTCGGTGCCGACGACGTCCGCGACGTCGGCGAGCGGGTCGCGGGGTTCGTCGTGTTCGACGACGTGCAGGGTGGTGACGCCGTGCCGCATGGCCTTGGCGCGTTCCGCGATGGTGGTGGCGGTCTCGGTGTCGATGTAGTGGGTGCGCACGGTGATGGACGACTGTCCGGCGGGGATCGTGATCCCGTCGGACGCGACCACGACGGTGCCCTTGTCCAGGCCGGGGCGCAGGAGGTTCGGCGCGGCGCCGCCGTCGACCGCCTTGTCACCCAACGCCATGCGCGCCTGTGATTCGGTGCCCAGTGCGAGGGAGGCGCGGGTGTGGGCGCCCTCGCGGACCAGCTTGGGAAGGTTCTGGTCCGTGGGGTCCTGGGTCCCCTGCCACATCAGGACGTTGACCGCCCGTCCCTGGTTGTGGATCTTGCGGACGGCCATGAAGTACCGGGAGGTGGCCTTGGAGCCGCCGTAGGGCTTCTTGTCGTCGTCGGTGACCGGGCACATGAACGCCACCTGCGCCTCGTCGACCAGCACGATGAGCGGCGGAAACAGTGTGCCGGGGGTCTCGGTGAGGCGCCGGTTCATCTCGTCGACGGCGCTCTCGACCATCTCCGTGACCTGGATGACGTGGTCGTCGGTCGGGCCCTGGATCAGGACGTCCGCGAGGCCGTCGAACATGGCCCAGTCCCCGGCGCCCTTCAGGTCCCCCATCAGGAACCGCACCGACCGGTCCAGCGCGAGCCAGAGGGCGAGGGCCCGCAGCGCGGCCGTCTTCCCCTGGTTGGACAGGCCCGTGATCAGGAGGTGGCGCTGGTAGAGGGAGAGTGCGGCGGCGTCCCCGCGCAGGTCCTGGCCCCAGGGGGCGCGGCCCTTGGCGTAGTCGGCGGTGAGGGTGTCGTCCGTGGCCAGCGGGGAGGGGCCGATCGGCTCATCCAGCGCGCCGGAGTCCGCGACCCACAGGCGCACGGTGCGGGCGGCGGTGGGGATGGTGATGAACACCTCGTGCTCGTGCCGGGAGAGGTTCTCGGCGAGCTTGCGGCGCTTGGCCTGGATCTCGTTCGTCGACACCCCCGACGGGAGCGTGACGTCGACCTCGACCCCGCATCCGGCGATGCGGATCGGTCCGAGCATGGAGGCGCCGGCGTCGCCCATCTCCTTGATGGCGCGGGCCAGCGCGGGAACCCCGAGGTCCCGCAGCGCCTTCACCACGATCGAGGGGGTGATGGGCTCGCCCTCGCCGGAGCGTGCTTTGGCGGGGAGTGCCCACTGCGGGGCGGCTTGTTGGCGGGCGCCGACCGACCACAGCGCGAGCAGCGCGAGGAACGGGGCGAGGGTGACCAGCGGCCCCCACACCACCGACACGATGGTGATCATCAGGCGGATGAACTCGACCACGGCCATGAGCGGGGTGAAGACGTCCCCGGCGTCCTTGGTGGCGACGGCGAGGACGACCCCGAGGGCGACCAGGGCGCCGATGCCTGTGCCGGTGCCGATCGCGACGCCCTTCGCGGCGTCCAACGGCGAGTGCAACAGGTCCATGCGGCGGCGGTGGCGGGCGTCGCGGAAGCGCTGACCGCGCTCCTCCCACTCCGCCGCCACCTCGTAGTTCCCTGCGGCTTCGGCGGCACGGAGCATGCGTTCGTAGCGGGCGGCGGTGCGGGAGTCCCACGCGCGGCGGGTCACGATCCGGGCCCCGCCGGCGACGTAGAGGCCGTGGCGGGCGACGACCCGGACGGCCGTTCCCGTCCGCTCGTGCGTGACGGCGGTCTTGAGGGCGCGGCCGGACCGTACCCACAACGGCACCGGGACGGGGGCCGGTTCGGGGGCGGCGGGCGGTACGAGGGTGAGGACCGTCGGGGCGTCGCCGTTGTCGACGACGGCGGGCGGGGAGGCCGGGGCGGGGGTGGTGTCTTTGATCAGGCGTACGGCGTGCTCGGACATGCGAGGGAACTCCTCAACTCCCCCCGGCAGCAAGGCCGGAGGGGCAGGAACGGCGAGGGAGGGAAGAGGCCACCCCCACCCCGCCCGGACACGGCACAGGCGGGGTGGGGGCGAGCCGGTCAGTGCCGGTCGCGGGTGCGGGCTTCCGCGCGGCTGAGCTGCGAGGGCAGGGTGCGCGGGCCGTCGATCCAGCAGAACGGCCGGAGGGTGTCGGCGGCGGTGAACACCCGGACCGCCGCACCCGGCGGGCCGTCGGGCAGCGGGGCGACGCGGGCGCCGTCGAGGGAGGCCAGCATCCGGGCGGCGTGGTGCTCGCACCCGTCGACGCTCGCCCCATGGGCGTCGGCGATCGTCACGGCGACCGGCCCCACGCACGGGGTGGGGTCCTCGGGGTGCGCGGCACCACACCGGCCGGCAGTGCCGGGGGCGTCTACCACCATGACGACTTCTTCTTGTTCTGCGCGTGCTCGGTGATGATGCGGCGGCGCTCGATCTGCAGCGCGGTGATCTCGCCCTGAAGACGCATCTCCGCCGCACCGGACACGGACTCCAGCCGCTCTTCCGCGCGGGCGGTGCTGCGTCCCCGCAGAACCCGGTAGGAACCGCCGATCAGCGAGGTGACGACGGTGCGGCGTTCGTCGCGGGTCAGCGGCCACAGCTCACCGTTGCGGACCGCTTCCAGCTTGCGGATCGCCTCACGGATCTCACGGTCGACCTGCTTCGTGTCGGGCTTGCCCATGACTCAAGTCCCCCTCAGGGAATCGGAGTTGACGGTGTCGGGGGGTGTCAGGCGACGCGCTTCCAGGCCGCGCGCAGGCGGACTTCGGAAGCGGAGTGACCGGCGGCACGGAAGCGTGCGGCCATCTCGCGGTAGGAGAGCGCGGGAGTCTCGCTGAGACGGATCGCGTCGACCAGCGCGTCAAGCGCGTCGTCCGTCAGCCCGGGACCCGCTTCCAGGGCCGGAACCGGGTCGGTGGGCCCCCACACGGGGAGTTCCCATCGGGGTGTGACGCCGGGCGTGACGGAGGTCGTCACGCTGGTCAGCGCCCTACCGGTGCCCTCACCCTTGCGGGCTGACTCCAGCGTCGACCACGCCCCGGCGAGCGCTCCGGCGGTGCGAGCCTGTACGCGTGCGACGCGTGCCCCGGCCTGCGTCACGGCCTCAAGCCGCGTCTCCTCCGTGGACGCTTCGGCCCGCAGCCGGGCCCGCGCCACGGCCGCTTCGTCGCGGGCTTCCTGCCGGATACCGGCGATCGTGTCCAGCGCGGCCGGGGTGAGCGCGGTGCGCTCCCACAGCCCGTGGACCAGCCACAGCGCCTTGGCGGCGACGGGGAGCCAGGAGACGGCCAGCCACGCGCCGGCGTACGAGTCGGCGGTGAGCGCGTGCGCGACCAGAACTCCGGTCGCCACCATGCCGAACGCCCACCCGATCCCGGTCACCGCACCGCTGTGGTCACCCTGCGCGGCGAGGCGGCGTTCGTAGGCGAGGGTCGCCAGCCATCCCCCGTCGATACCGACGCCGACGACCAGGGCGACCGGCCACGGCATCGCCTCCCCCAGCCACATCACCACCACAGCCAGGGTCAGGACCATGGAGACGGCCGTCATACCGACGGCCGGGAACGCCGTACGGCCTCTCACGACGCGCCCCCGATCCCCGCGAGGACGCCCGCCACGACCAGCAGCGCGCACCCGGCGAGGGTGACGTCGACCGCGCGGCGCAGACACGTGAACTTCCGCACCGCCAGCCGCGACAGGCCGGCGACGTCCGCCGCCATGTCCCGCATCGCGAGCTCGGCGGTGATCTCCTCGCCGGTCAGGGTCGCCCACAGCGGGAACCCGTGACGACCCTTCATGTTCGGGCGCGTCGACCACAGCAGCAGACCCGCCGCACCGACCAGCGCCGTGACGCCGAACCCGCCGACGATCCAGGCGGGAAGGGTGAGGGGGACGTCCTTGGCGACCGTCCACACCCCGGCCAGCACCGCGCCGACGAACGCCAGCAACAGGCCCGTCTTCGTGTCCGTCCGCGTGATCTCCGCCTTGACCTCAGCGAGTGCGGCCTCAACAGCCTTCAGCGTCTCGCTCATGCCGCACCGCCCGGAACCGTCGTGACGGCGGTGCGGTTGACCAGCGCGACCCGCGCGGCGAGCGCCCGGTTGCGGGCCCGGCGGATGCGGCGGACGTCCAGCTCGGTCGGCGTGCGGTCCAGGGTCACGATGTACGCGTCCAACAGGTCGACGTCCGCGAGGATCACGGGCATCTCGACCTCGACCGCGTCCAGCTCGGCGGCGGTCGGCTCGATCCAGTCCGCGAACGCCGTAACGGCGTCCGCGACGGTCACGATGGGATTCATTGGGTCTGGTTCCTCTCACCAGGAACGGCCCGTCGCGGCTCCCGGGGTGCATCCCGGGAGCCGCTCGCCGTTGAAGTCGGAATGTCCGGCTCCCCTCGACCCCGTCCGTACGACCAGCGCGCCGGAGCGCGGGCCGGACGGGCGGGGGAGGCAACCGGCCGCAGCGCTAGCCGCTGCGATGGCGGGTCGGAGAAGCGGACCGGATCGGTCGTGAGCGCGCGTTCCGCTCACCAACCGGGATGGCTACTGGCGCCGTCGGCCGGTCCCGCACGGCGGCGCCCAAGTTCTTCGTTCGTTGTGCATCGAGCCCCCTGCGTGGAAGCGACGTGAACAGGTCTCCTTCGGGAACACGAGCTCCCGTTTCAGGCGTATGGAGACATGACCTCTCGGTCTAAGCCCTCCGGTTGACCAGGGGTCCGGGTCCCTCGGCCCGCTCTGTCCCGGGCCCCTTACGCGCCATGAGCGGGATGTGATCCCGCTTTCTGGTGCGCACCAGAAGGTTGGCATCTGGTGCGCACCAGAGTCAAGGTGGTTCGCCGAATCAATCGGCAACCGCCTGTCTTGGCGCACCTTCAGGAGACAGCCTGAGAAGGGTGTTTCGGCAGCTCACAGGGCTTAACCCCGGCTCTGTTAACCCCTGTTGACCCGCACCGCCGTGAGGCACCATGGGAGGGGTGGCGACGGAACCAATGCCGGGTGGTGAGTTGTGAGTTCAGGACTCAAGAGCGCGCGCACGGCGCGCGGCTGGTCTCAGGAGCGGTTGATCCGCGAGATCGAGCAGTGGGCCCGACACCACCTCGCCGATGTCGCGTCGACGGCGAGTCTGCGGGTGTACGTGTCCGAGTGGGAGAACGGCAAGCGCGCCCTCTCCGACCGGTACGCGGAGATCCTGCGCAACATCCTCGGAGTCACTGACGTCGAACTCAGGGGCGTCACGGCGACCACGGCAATACCCGTGGCGGATGGCTACGACGACTTGCTCAGCAGGATCGATGCGGCCGGCAGCGTGGGTGACTCCATGGTTGGCGCGCTTGAGACCCAGACGGAGCTACTGCGCACGATGGATCGCCAGATGGGCGCGGCGGGCCTTGTCGACCAGATGACGGGGCATCTTGCCGCCCTTGAGGACGCGCTGAACTTTGCGGTGCTGCCGAGTGCTCGCCGGCCGGTCGCGCTCGCGCTCGCGGGGGCGTCCACCCTCGCCGCGTGGCAAGCGGTCGACTCCGGGGCGGTTGAGCGGGCGTGGCGCCACTACGAACTCGCGAAGCGCGCCGCGCGAGACGCTGAGGCCCCGATGTATCTCGCGCACGCCATGGGGGAACAGGCATTCGTGCTCTGCGAAGCAGGCCGACCGGCCCTCGCGGTCGAATTGGTTCGCGAGGCTCAACGAACCCTGGGTCGGGACGGCTCACCCCGACTTTGGGCATGGCTCTATGCCACGGAAGCGGAGGTGTGCGCGCACGCAGAAATGGCCGACGACAGCCGGCGTGCGCTGGAAGCGGCCACGGAACGTATTCCCGACGGGGTTGACGCCCGTGACCCGGACATGCTGAGCATCTTCCTCAACGGCTCCCACCTCACCCGGTGGCGCGGCAATATCCTTGCTTTCCTCGGAGACGTCGACGCATTGGCCAGTCTCTATGAGGCGGCAAAGGACATGGACCCCACCTTTGTGAGAGCGCGAGCCGGAGTGCACGCCGACTTGGCCCAAGCTCACGCGGCGCGCGCCGAGTACGACGACGCGCGGAAGCACCTGCAGCAAGCCAGGATGCTGGCGAGCCGCACCGGTTCGGTACGGCAGCGCCGACGCGTCGACTTGCTCAGCGAGCGGCTGTGACGCCCTGCTTCCCTCGGGTGGCGAGGATGTGTAGCAGCGCAACGAGCGTGCCGGACCCCAGCAATTCACCACGCGCCATGAGCCCCAGGATATCGGCCAACGGAACCCACTCGATGTGGCCCGCTTCTTCGAGATCCGTCGGTTCGCCCACCTTCTCCGCGCCATAGGCAACGAAGATTTCGTGTGGCGAATCCACCATGCCGACCATCGGCTGATAGGTCACGACATGCTCAACTGAATTCGGCTTCCAGCCGGTCTCTTCGACAACTTCTCGCATCGCGGTTTCCGACGCTTCCTCGCCGGCGTCCACGATGCCGCCGGGAAGTTCCCACCCGAATGTCTGGGGAACGAACCGGTATCGCCACATCATGAGTACCCGGTCTTGGTCGTCGACCACGGCCGTGATGGCTACGTGTTGCAGCTTCACCACGTGGTGCTCGAACCGCTCAACTCCGGGCGGTTCGACATCCCACAGTTGGAGCTTGACCCACTGGTTGTCATAGAGGTCACGCTCGCCGTGGATCTGCCAGGGTTCGAGCCCCTCGGGGGTCTTCACGCTCACGGCACCCGGCACGAGATACGAACTACGGCCGCGCACCTCCAAGGCTCCCTCGGAGACGAGTCGGGCGAGCACCTGTCGAAGCGCCGTCCGGCCGATGCCGAGTTCCTCCGACAGCGTGCGTTCAGACGGGAACTTGTCGCCGGCGGTGTACTGCCCTGAGGCAAGCCGCTCACGAAGCGTCTCGTAGACCTTGGTCGTCTTCGGTCCCATGCGCGGAGCACTCCCCGTTTCTGCCGTGGTGCGTACCAGGATGCCATCACCTAGGAACGTTCCTAGGTGGTCAGTCTTCCCAGCGGGACGCGAACCGCGCACGACTTCTACGTATGGACGGGGGCTCGTTTTTTCAAGATCAGGACGAGATGTGGACGGGATACCGCTACCTCTCTCCGGTGGGCCGAGAAACGCCAGGTCAAACGGCATGCGCGGGGACGATCCTGAGAGGACTGTAAATCTGCCGGCTCAGCCTTCCCAGGTTCGAATCCTGGCGCCGCCACACGGGAACGCAAGGGCCCGTGATCCACTCAAGCAGTGGGTCACGGGCCCTTCGTCATGAGTGCCGGAGGGCGGCCCATGAAGAAGATCACACCCTCCCGCGACACCGGATCGCGGTGTCCACGCGCCCTCGTCCGGATCCGGTCCTGAGGCACACTGACCTCATGTCCAGCCGCCGCAGAACCTGCCCCGAGTGCCGTCGCGAGATCGCCGTGGTCGCCGGACGGTTCGCCCGGCACGACCCGCCCGGTGCCCGCGAGGCCGGCGAGCTGACGTCCTGCCCCGGCTCCCGCAGCCCCGCCCAACTGGGCGCCGCCCAGCCGTCACTGGACGGTTTCGCGGTCCCCGACTTCCCGGGTCAGATGCCCCTCTTCTGACCCGCTCCCTCAGCCGTACAACTCCCCTGAGCCCCCGTCAGTTCCCCGCCACCGACTTCACCGCCACCGAAACCGGCGTCGAACCCCCCACCAGCTCCAGCGTCAGCCCCGCCGTCGCCGGCGTCTCCAGCAACTCCGCGAGGACGGCGGCCACATCGTCGCGCGGGATCATGCCGCGCCCCGTACGCGCCTCCAGCCGCACCAGCCCGCTCCCGGCGTCGTCGGTGAGGCCCCCGGGCCGCAGGACGGTCCAGTCGAGGGCGCCGAGGCCCTGCACGTACGCGTCGGCGGCCCCCTTCGCGCGCAGGTAGGCGTCGAAGATGTCGTCCCCGGTGTGACCGGCGTCCGCGCCCATGGAGGACACCACCAGGAACCGGCGCACGCCCGCGCGTACGGCCGCGTCGGCGAACAGGACCGCGGCCCCCTTGTCGACGGTGTCCTTGCGGGCGACCCCGCTGCCCGGCCCCGCGCCCGCCGCGAACACGGCCGCGTCGGCACCCTCCAGGACCGCGGCGACCGCCTCGACGGACGCCGACTCCAGGTCCAGGACGACCGGTTCGGCACCGGCCGCCCGCAGATCGTCCCCCTGTTCGGCCTTGCGGACGATCCCCGCGACCTCGTCCCCACGCGCGGCGAGCAACCGCTCCAGCCGCAACGCGATCTGACCATGACCTCCGGCGATGACAATGCGCATGCTGTCGACCGTACGCCCGAGGAGCCCCGTCCGCCGCACGGCTCCCGTTAAGTGTGACGGTCGGTAAATATGACCGACATCGCCAACCGTGACGGCATCGCCAACCGTGACCAGCACTGCCAACCGTGACCAGCGAGCGCCGCCAGCCATGACCAGCACCGCCGCCCCCACGAGCCCCGACCTACGACACCTCCCCCCGCCCCTGCCGAGGCAACCCCAACTCCGCAGCCGCAGCCGAATTGCAGTACTCCCGCACCGCACTGGTCCGAGCCACCACCCGCCCCCGATGAATCACGATCCGGCTGTAGGCGAGCGACAACGCCCCCGCGAGCCGCTCCCCCCGCACCGCCAGCAACTCCGCCGGAAACCCCGCCTCCACCCGCACCTCCGGCAACCCGAGCACCGCGCGCGCGGACGCGCTGACGGCGTCGTACGCGTCCTCGGGACGCAACCCCGCGCGGGAGGCCAGCAGATACGCGGCCTCCAGAGGGTCACCGCGCCCCACGGGGTTGGCGACGTCCCGCAGCGCCCCGCTCCCGGCGGCGACGCGTACGCCGGCGGCCCGCAGGAGCCGGACAGGGGCCGCTCCACGGCCCGCCACGGCCCCGCAGGAGCCCTGCGGGAGGCAGACGACGGTGACGCCCGCGGCGGCGAGCCGGTCGGCCGTACGGGCGGCGTGCTCGGCGGGCAGCGCGCCGCACGGGCCGAGCGTGACGCCGGGCCGCAGCCCCCCGCACTGCGCGGCGACGCGGGCGAGGCGCGCGGGGTCGGCGGCGTCGGTGTGCAGGTCGACGGGGCAGCCGTGCTCGGCGGCGACCTCCAGGACGGCCTGGACGTACCCCGTCGGATCGGGGTCGAGGTCGGGGCAGCCGCCCACCACGGACGCGCCCATCTTCAGCGCGTCCCGCAGCATCGCGAGCCCGTCCGCGCCGGCCACCCCGGTCAGCAGGCGCGGCACCGCCACGGCCGTCAACTCCGCGAGCCCGTGCAGCGAACGACGGGCCTGGAGGACGGCGCCGAGCGCGCCGAGCCCCTGGACGTCGCCCACGCGCACGTGCGCGCGCAGGGCGGTCGCCCCGTGACCGAGCTGGAGGAGGGCCGCCTCGGTGGCACGCCGCTGGACGTCCTCGGGGGCGTACGACACCGGCCCGTCCGTGTCGGCGGACAGGGCGGTGTCCGCGTGCGCGTGCGGTTCGGCCGGGGCGGGGAGCAGGAGGTAGCCGGAGAGGTCGACGCGTCCCCCGCGCGCGGGTGTGCCGGTCAGGCTGCCCGCCGTACCGACCGCCTCGATGCGCCCGCCGCCCAGCCGTACGTCCACGGTCCTGCCGTCGGTGAGCCGGGCGCCGCACAGCAGGAGGGCCGACGGGTCCTGCTGGTTGCCGGATGCCCCGGACGACCCGGACGACGGTGACGGCTGCGGCTGGCTGTCGGGCATCGCGCTCCAAAAACGAGGGACGGCGAAGGGACCCCGGTCCGGGGGCTGGAAGATCACACAGAGTGAGTCGAGCCTAGGGCGGTCGTACGACGCTGTCAGGGAGGGACGAAATAGTCGTACCGGTGTGGTCCGCCGTGCGGGGGAGGCCCCGGAGGCCCTTGTGACAGGCCGGAAACCGGGCCCGTACAGGGCTGGACAACGGATTTGGGTGAACGCCCGGGGAGCGTGTAATGTCTTCCTCGCTCGCCCCAATAGCTCAGTCGGTAGAGCGTCTCCATGGTAAGGAGAAGGTCTACGGTTCGATTCCGTATTGGGGCTCTGGTGAGGGAGGTTCCCGCCGCAAGACTTCTGGTCGCGAGGCGGGGACGGACCTCATCACAGCGGTGTAGCTCAGTCGGTAGAGCAAGCGGCTCATAATCGCTGTGTCACCGGTTCAAGTCCGGTCACCGCTACGAACAGTAGCCGATTGTGGGGTCGGTCCTTCAGTCGGCTACTCTTTCATGCGTTAATCCTTTCTATCCGTTCGTCAAGGAGCACTCACGTGGCTGCCACCGACGTCCGCCCGAAGATCACGCTGGCCTGCGTGGAGTGCAAGGAGCGGAACTACATCACCAAGAAGAACCGGCGTAACAACCCGGACCGCATGGAGATGAAGAAGCACTGCCCGCGTTGCAACGCGCACACCGCGCACCGCGAAACGCGATAAATCAGGCTCGTACGTGAGGCCGTCCCCGAGAGATCGGGGGCGGCCTCACGTCGTTGGACAGGCAGTACCGGTCAGTAGAGCAACCAGAGAGGTGCCGGGCCCATGGCGCTCGACCAGTCCTTCGTGGGGCGGAGCTACCCGCCCACCGCGCCCTACGAGGTGAGCCGGGAGAAGATCCGCGAGTTCGCGGTGGCGATCGGTGACGACCACCCCGCGTACACGGACCCCGAGGCCGCGAAGGCGCTCGGGCACCCCGAGGTGATCGCCCCGCCGACGTTCGTGTTCTCCATCACCTTCAAGGCGGCCGGACAGGTCGTCGAGGACCCCCAACTGGGCCTCGACTACAGCCGCGTCGTGCACGGCGACCAGAAGTTCACGTACGTCCGTCCCGTGCGCGCGGGCGACCGGCTGAGCGTCACCACCACCATCGAGGCCATCAAGTCGATGGCCGGCAACGACATCGTGGACATCCGCGGCGAGGTCTTCGACGAGGCCGGCGAGCACGTCGTCACCGCCTGGACCAAGCTCGTGGCCCGCGCGGTCGCCGAGGAGGCGTGAGGAATCCCATGACGGCGAAGATCTCCTACGACGACGTCGAGGTCGGCACCGAACTGCCCGCCCGCAGCTTCCCGGTGACCCGCGCCACGCTCGTGCGCTACGCGGGCGCCTCCGGCGACTTCAACCCGATCCACTGGAACGAGAAGTTCGCCAAGGAGGTGGGCCTCCCGGACGTCATCGCGCACGGCATGTTCACCATGGCCGAGGCGGCCCGCGTCGTCACCGACTGGACCGGCGACCCCGGTGCGGTCGTCGACTACGGCGTCCGCTTCACCAAGCCCGTCGTCGTCCCCAACGACGACGAGGGCGCCCTCATCGAGGTCACCGCCAAGGTCGCCGCCAAGCTCGACGACAACACGGTCCGTGTCGACCTCACCGTCACCAGCTCGGGCCAGAAGGTCCTGGGCATGTCCCGGGCGGTCGTCCGCCTGGCCTGAGCCGTCGCTGTAAGGGGCGTTCTCCATGGCGAGGCGCCCCTTACGCATGCCCAGCGGCAAAGCGGCGTTGTCAGTGCCGTCTCGTAGGCTTGGCCGCGTGCTCGAACTTCACGACGCTCCGCTCGCCCCGCTGACCACGTTCCGGCTCGGCGGCCCCGCCACCCGCCTGGTGACCGCCACCACCGACGCCGAGGTGATCGAGGCCGTGCGCGAGGCCGACGCGGCCGGGACACCCCTGCTGATCGTCGGCGGCGGCTCCAACCTCGTCGTCGGCGACAAGGGCTTCGAGGGCACGGCCCTGCGCATCGCCACCCGGGGCGTCGAACTGTCCGGTACGACGCTGGAGCTGGCCGCGGGCGAGGTGTGGACCGACGCCGTCGCGCGCGCGGTGGACGCCGGGCTCGCCGGGATCGAGTGCCTCGCCGGGATCCCCGGCTCGGCGGGCGCGACGCCGATCCAGAACGTGGGGGCGTACGGCCAGGAGGTCTCCTCGACGATCACCGAGGTCGTCGCCTACGACCGGCGCGCGGGCGAGACGGTCACGCTGACGAACGCCGAGTGCGCCTTCTCGTACCGCCACAGCCGCTTCAAGGCGGACCCCGAGCGGTACGTCGTCCTGCGCGTGCGGTTCGCGCTGGAGGACGCGGGCGGGCTGTCGGCGCCCCTGAAGTACGCCGAGACCGCGCGGGCGCTCGGCGTCGGGGCGGGGGAGCGGGTCGCGCTCGGCGCCGCGCGCGAGACGGTCCTGAAGCTGCGCGCGGGCAAGGGGATGGTGCTGGACGCCGAGGACCACGACACCTGGTCCGCCGGCTCCTTCTTCACCAACCCGATCCTCACGGACGCCGAGTTCGCCGCGTTCCACGCGCGCGTGCGGGAGCGGCTCGGCGAGGGCACCGAACCGCCCGCCTACCCGGCGGGGGAGGGGCACACGAAGACGTCCGCCGCGTGGCTCATCGACAAGGCCGGCTTCACGAAGGGGTACGGCACCGGCCCCGCGCGCCTGTCCACGAAGCACACCCTCGCCCTCACGAACCGGGGCGCCGCCACCACCGAGGACCTCCTCGCGCTGGCCCGCGAGATCGTCGCCGGGGTGGAGACGGCGTTCGGGGTGACGCTGGTGAACGAACCGGTGATGGTGGGCGTCGGCCTCTGAGGGGGCACGTCCGAGCGGGGTCGCTGGAGGGGCAGGGGCGCGTGCCGTCGGCCGCGCCCCCACCTCGCCCCGAACCCCCTCAGTACGCCACCCCCACCCCCTGCTTCACCGTCCCCACCTCCCCGATCATCCCCAGCATCGCGTGCGCCACATCCCCCCGCCCGATGAACCGCCCCGCGCGCGGGAAGCCGCCGATCACCGTGCGGTAGACCCCCGTGACCGGCTTGTCCTGGAGGCGGGGCGGGCGGACGAACGTCCAGGCGGCCGTGGAGCGGGCGACGTCCGCCTCCATCGCGCGCAGGTCGTCGTAGACGGGCCGCAGGATCGCCGAGACGGCACTGCGCATCCCCCGGTCCAGCAGGCCGTCGTCCGCCGGGGCGGGGCCCACGGGTGAGGCGCTGACCAGCAGGAACCGGCGTACGTCCGTCGCCTCCAGGGCCGTCAGGGCGGTGCGGGTCAGACGCGTGGCGACGCCGGCGTCCTTCCGGCCGCGCGGGCCGAGTCCGGAGAGGACGGCGTCGCGGCCGGTCAGCGCGGGGAGCAGGGCCTCCGGGTCGGTGAGGTCGGCGCGGAAGACCTCCAGGCGGGCGCCGGTGACGGGGAGGCGGGCGGGGTCGCGGACGACGGCGGTGACCGTGTGGCCCGCGTCGAGAGCCTGGCGGACGAGTTCCCGGCCGATGCCGCCGGTGGCGCCCAGAACGGTGAGTTTCATGGAGGACTCCCCTCGGGAATGATGGGTGAGTGAGTGCTCACTCACCCTGTCTTCTCCTAGAGTGGGTAAGCACTCACTCACCCGTCAAGTCCAGCTATCGAACGGATGCCCCCATGGAACCCAGGCCCACCCGCGTACGCATCCTCGACGCCGCCCACGACCTGATGCGGACGGCCGGACTGGCCCGGGCCACCACCAAGGAGATCGCGAAAGCGGCCGGCTGCTCCGAAGCCGCCCTCTACAAACACTTCGACAGCAAGGAGGACCTCTTCGTCGAGGTCCTCATGGAACGCCTCCCGCGGCTGACCCCCCTCCTCGGCAGCCTCGCCGCGGAGCCCGGACAGGGGACGCTGGAGGAGAACCTCACCGAGATCGCCCGTCAGGCGTGCCTCTTCTACGACGAGAGCTTCCCGATCGCCGCGTCCCTCTACGCCGAGAACAGCCTCAAACGGCGCCACGACCAGGCGATGCGCGAGAAGGGCGCCGGCCCGCACGTCCCCATCGACCTCCTCGACGCCTACCTCCGCGCGGAACGCGCCCTCGGCCGCATCGCCCCCGACACCGACACCTTCGCCGCGGCCTCCCTCCTCCTCGGCGCCTGCGCCCAGCGCGCGTTCGCGTACGAGGCGGCGGACCAGCGCCCCGACACGGCGACGTTCGCCCCCCGCCTGGCCCGCACGCTCCTCGCGGGCATCACGGCATGAGCCACCGAGACCGCCACAACGCCCCGAACCCGCCCCCGTACCCGAACACCCCGCCCTCGAACCCCGCCTCAACCCCGCCCCCGAAAAACCCCGTTGCACACCCCCCACCCACCCCCCGACCCTGACCCCATGAGGCCCTCCGCATGCGCCTGAGACTCACCGAGTTCAAGCCGCGCACCCACCGCATAGTCCAGCCCCGCACCCCCCTCCGCCACACCTCCCTCACCGCCCCCGACCCCATCGGCTTCCTCTACGGCGACCAGGGCGCCCTGACCCTGCTCGCGGGCCTCTTCGCCTTCGCCGCCTGTTCGCGCCGGACGATCGTCCATGTGCCGCTGCGCAACGGCCTCCCCCTGATCGAGGGCCGGGGCGAGCGCGTCGACCTGGTCCTGGCCCACCACACGTACGGCCTGCGCGCGAGCAAGTGGCCACAGCTGCGCCGGAGTCTGGGCCCCGGCACCCCCCTGACCGCCCGCACGGACGAGGCGCGCACCGAGCGCCACGCGGACGCCTGGCGCGGGCGCAGCGGGCACACCGACCTGCGCGACACCTTCCGGCACGCCACGCACGCCCGGACGTTCTTCCTGTTCGGCAGCAGGGACCTGTTCGCGGAGACGGCGCGGGGACTGGCGGACGCGGCACTGTGGGGCCCGCGCCAGAAGGAGGTGGCCAAGGGCTACTCGACCCTGATGACGAACGTCCCGGCCCTGTCCCAGCCACCCGGCGGCGGCCACCCCCTGGAGGTGCTGATCTGCTTCAAGAAGCCGGTGCCGCCAGCCAGTCGTCCACCCCGGACAGCAGCTTCGCCCGTACGTCCTCCGGCGCCGCCGACCCCCGGATCGACTGCCGGGCGAGTTCCGCCAACTCCTCGTCCGTGAAGCCGTGATGGCGTCGCGCGATCTCGTACTGCGCGGCGAGCCGGGAGCCGAAGAGGAGGGGGTCGTCGGCGCCCAGGGCCATCGGGACGCCGGCGTCGTACAGGACCCGCAGGGGCACGTCCTCGGGCTTCTCGTAGACGCCGAGGGCGACGTTGGAGGCGGGGCAGACCTCGCAGGTCACCCCCCGCTCCACCAGCTTCTTCAGCAGCCGGGGGTCCTCCGCCGCGCGGACCCCGTGGCCGACCCGGTTCGCGTGGAGGTCGTCGAGGCAGTCGCGGACGGAGGAGGGCCCGGTCAGCTCGCCGCCGTGGGGCGCGGACAGGAGCCCGCCCTCGCGGGCGATGGCGAACGCCCGGTCGAAGTCACGGGCCATGCCCCGGCGTTCGTCGTTGGAGAGGCCGAAGCCGACGACGCCCCGGTCGGCGTAGCGCACGGCGAGCCGGGCGAGCGTACGGGCGTCCAGCGGGTGCTTCATCCGGTTCGCGGCGACCAGCACCCGCATCCCGAGCCCGGTCTCCCGCGAGGTCGTCGCCACCGCGTCGAGGATGATCTCCAGCGCCGGGATGAGCCCGCCGAGACGGGGCGCGTACGAGGTCGGGTCGACCTGGATCTCCAGCCACCCGGAGCCGTCCCTGACGTCCTCCTCGGCGGCCTCCCGCACCAGGCGACGGATGTCGTCGGGCTCCCGCAGGCACGAGCGCGCCGCGTCGTACAGCCGCTGGAAGCGGAACCAGCCCCGTTCGTCCGTCGCCCTCAGCTGCGGGGGCTCCCCGCTGGTCAGCGCCTCGGTCAGCGCCTCCGGCAGCCGTACGCCGTACTTGTCGGCCAGCTCCAGCACGGTCGCGGGCCGCATCGAGCCGGTGAAGTGCAGGTGCAGATGGGCCTTGGGGAGTTCAGAGAGATCACGTACACGCTCCATTCGCCGATACTGCCGTACGCGGGTGGGGCGCGGGTAATCGGTTCCCTGAACGGGGGCTCGCCCGTACAAAAAGGCGGGCCGCCTCCCGTAGGGAAGACGGCCCGCCCGGCGATGTCCTACTTGGCCTCGGCCAGCAGCTTCTGGATCCGCGAGACGCCCTCGACGAGATCCTCGTCGCCCAGCGCGTACGACAGCCGCAGATATCCGGGTGTGCCGAACGCCTCACCGGGTACGACCGCGACCTCGGCCTCCTCCAGGATCAGTTCGGCCAGCTCCACCGAGGTGGCGGGCCGCCTGCCGCGGATCTCCTTGCCGAGGAGGTCCTTGACGGACGGGTACGCGTAGAACGCGCCCTCGGGCTCCGGGCAGAACACGCCGTCGATCTCGTTGAGCATCGCGACGATCTTCTTGCGCCGCCGGTCGAAGGCGACCTTCATCTCCTCGACGGCCGCGAGGTCACCGGAGACGGCGGCGAGCGCGGCGACCTGGGCGACGTTGGAGACGTTGGACGTGGCGTGCGACTGGAGGTTGGTCGCGGCCTTGACGACGTCCTTGGGGCCGATGACCCAGCCGACCCGCCAGCCGGTCATGGCGTACGTCTTGGCGACACCGTTGACGACGACGGTCTTGTCGGCCAGCTCGGGGACGACGACCGGCAGCGAGTGGAACTCCGCGTCGCCGTACACGAGGTGCTCGTAGATCTCGTCCGTCAGGACCCACAGGCCGTGCTCGGCGGCCCAGCGGCCGATCTCCTCGACCTGCGCGCGCGTGTAGACCGCGCCGGTCGGGTTCGAGGGGGAGACGAAAAGCAGGACCTTCGTGTTCGCGGTGCGGGCCGCCTCCAGCTGCTCGACGGAGACGCGGTAGCCCGTCGTCTCGTCGGCGACGACGTCCACCGGGACACCCCCGGCGAGACGGATCGACTCCGGGTACGTCGTCCAGTACGGCGCCGGGACGATGACCTCGTCGCCCGGGTCGAGGATCGCGGCGAACGCCTCGTAGATGGCCTGCTTGCCGCCGTTGGTGACGAGGATCTGGGAGGCGTCGACCTCGTACCCCGAATCGCGCAGGGTCTTCGCGGCGATCGCGGCCTTCAGCTCGGGCAGGCCGCCCGCCGGCGTGTAGCGGTGGTACTTGGGGTTCTTGCACGCCTCGACGGCCGCCTCGACGATGTAGTCGGGGGTCGGGAAGTCGGGCTCACCCGCGCCGAAACCGATCACCGGACGCCCGGCGGCCTTCAGGGCCTTCGCCTTGGCGTCCACGGCGAGGGTCGCGGACTCGGAGATCGCGCCGATGCGGGCCGAGACCCGGCGTTCGGTGGGAGAGGTTGCAGCGCTCATGCGGCCCATGCTTTCAGACCCGTGAGACCCCGGGCACGCCGGTTTCACGGACTGGGCAAACCGACGGAACATCAGACCGAAAGCGATCAAGAGCGCTTCGCGTTCGACGCGCGGCCCAAGAGCACGTACACTCATCCGTCGTTGGCCTTCAACAGCCGTGCCGCAAGCGATGCACACCAAGCACTCGCCCGGATACGGTAGGTTGAGGGACACACAGAGGGTCGTAGCTCAATTGGTAGAGCACTGGTCTCCAAAACCAGCGGTTGGGGGTTCAAGTCCCTCCGGCCCTGCTTCACACTCCTTCTCCAGGATGTGTGCGCAGGTACACACAGCATTGCACCGTCGTGCGGCTCAGACCGGGCGCGGCACGGCCACGACCCGGGAACAGGTGAGGACGAATGGCGGATGCCGTGGGCTCCATCGACACGCCTGATGCCCAGGACGAAGCGCCTGAGAGCAAGAAGAAGGCGCGCAAGGGCGGCAAGCGCGCCAAGAGGGGCCCGCTGAAGCGTCTGGCCCTCTTCTACCGCCAGATCGTCGCCGAGCTGCGCAAGGTAGTCTGGCCGACGCGCAACCAGCTGACCACCTACACCACCGTGGTGATCGTCTTCGTGGTCATCATGATCGGTCTGGTCACGGTGATCGACTATGGCCTCAGCCACGCCGCCAAGTACGTCTTCGGCTGAGCCGACCAGCGAAGGGCGCCGAGGAAACCGGCGCCCCTTTCGCATGTTCCACCCCTATGCAACCCAGGAAGAAGCAGCCACGTGTCTGACCAGAACCTGAACGACGACCACGAAGCTGTCGAGACCGTCGAGTCCGTCGACGACGAGCTCGACATCATCGAGGGCGCGGACGAGGACCTGGACGAGGTCGAGGCTGCCGACGCGGAGGCCGGCGAGGCCGCTGAAGAGGACGCCGTCCACCTCGAAGAAGAGGACGCCGACCTCGAAGAGGGCGACGACGAGGAGGACGAGTCCGGCGGCGACGTCGAGGCCGCCGAGCCGGTCGACCCCGTCGAGGCCCTCCGCGAGGAGCTGCGCACGCTGCCCGGCGAGTGGTACGTCATCCACACCTACGCCGGGTACGAGAACCGCGTGAAGACCAACCTGGAGCAGCGCGCCGTCTCGCTGAACGTCGAGGACTTCATCTTCCAGGCCGAGGTGCCGCAGGAAGAGGTCGCCCAGATCAAGAACGGCGAGCGCAAGACGATCCGGCAGAACAAGCTGCCCGGGTACGTCCTCGTCCGGATGGACCTCACCAACGAGTCCTGGGGCGTCGTCCGCAACACCCCCGGTGTCACCGGCTTCGTGGGCAACGCCTACGACCCCTACCCGCTGACGCTGGACGAGATCGTCAAGATGCTCGCGCCCGAGGCGGAGGAGAAGGCGGCCCGTGAGGCGGCCGAGGCCGAGGGCAAGCCGGCGCCGTCGCGCAAGGTCGAGGTCCAGGTGCTGGACTTCGAGGTGGGCGACTCGGTGACGGTGACCGACGGTCCGTTCGCCACGCTCCAGGCGACCATCAACGAGATCAACGCCGACTCCAAGAAGGTCAAGGGCCTGGTGGAGATCTTCGGCCGCGAGACCCCGGTCGAGCTGTCCTTCGACCAGATCCAGAAGAACTAGGTCTCTCTGGAAGAAACACTTCCGGCCAGGTCAGACAGGCTGTCACAGCTTGTCTGACCTGCTCGGTTTTTGGCCGCGCATCTATACCCGCTATCGTTGTGCGGTATGCCTGCGTCCGGGTGATTCCCGAGCGTGGGCAGGACCCGAATCGAAAGGACCCGGAGAGCTATGCCTCCCAAGAAGAAGAAGGTCACGGGGCTCATCAAGCTCCAGATCAACGCCGGTGCGGCGAACCCCGCCCCGCCGGTCGGCCCCGCGCTCGGTCAGCACGGTGTCAACATCATGGAGTTCTGCAAGGCGTACAACGCCGCGACCGAGTCGCAGCGTGGCTGGGTCATCCCGGTGGAGATCACGGTCTACGAGGACCGCTCCTTCACCTTCGTGACCAAGACGCCGCCGGCCGCCAAGATGATCCTCAAGGCCGCGGGCATCGAGAAGGGCTCCGGCGAGCCGCACAAGACCAAGGTCGCCAAGATCACCGAGGCGCAGGTCCGCGAGATCGCCACGACCAAGCTCCCCGACCTCAACGCCAACGACCTGGACGCCGCGGCGAAGATCATCGCCGGCACCGCGCGCTCCATGGGCGTCGTCGTCGAGGGCTGAGTCCCTCCCCCCTTCCCGAGCAGTTCAGTGGGAGGGCCTGCTCGGCCCTGACCACGACTCCAGAACCTCACAGGAGCAGTAATGAGCAAGCGCAGCAAGGCCCTTCGCGCTGCGGACGCCAAGGTCGACCGGGAGAAGCTGTACGCCCCGCTCGAGGCCGTCCGTCTCGCCAAGGAGACCTCCACCTCGAAGTTCGACGGCACCGTCGAGGTCGCCTTCCGCCTGGGTGTCGACCCGCGCAAGGCCGACCAGATGGTCCGTGGCACCGTGAACCTGCCGCACGGCACCGGCAAGACCGCCCGGGTCCTGGTCTTCGCGACCGGTGACCGTGCTGCCGCCGCGGAAGCCGCGGGCGCCGACATCGTCGGCTCCGACGAACTGATCGACGAGGTCGCCAAGGGCCGCCTGGACTTCGACGCCGTCGTCGCCACCCCGGACCTCATGGGCAAGGTCGGCCGCCTCGGCCGCGTGCTCGGTCCGCGTGGTCTGATGCCGAACCCGAAGACCGGCACCGTCACCCCGGACGTGGCCAAGGCCGTCACGGACATCAAGGGCGGCAAGATCGAGTTCCGCGTCGACAAGCACTCGAACCTGCACTTCATCATCGGCAAGACGTCCTTCGAGGACGAGAAGCTGGTGGAGAACTACGCCGCGGCGCTGGAAGAGATCACGCGTCTCAAGCCGTCCGCCGCCAAGGGCCGCTACATCAAGAAGGCCGCGATCAGCACCACGATCGGCCCCGGCATCCAGGTCGACCCCAACCGCACCCGCAACCTCCTCGTCGAGGAGGACCCGGCCGCGGTCTGAGCCTCACCGCTCACCTCGTAGTCGGACACGGGCCCCACGCCTTCGGGTGTGGGGCCCGTTCCCGTTGTCGCCGACCTGGGTTAACGTGCGGGAACGGAGATCGCACAGGGGTGGTGGGACCGATGGCGCGGGTGGGGCTGTGGGGGGCGTTGCTGGCCCTGCTGGCGGGAAGCGTCGCGTGCACGCCGGCGGAACCGGGCCCGGAGAAGGCGCCGCTCGCCGCCCTGCGCAGCGCCGAACGGGCCACCGCGGACGCCGGATCGGCACGGGTCGAGTCGAGCACGGCCATGGGGAAGCTGATGTCCCTCACGGCGAAGGGAGCGGTGTCCTGGGCGCGGGGGCTCACGGGGACGCTCGTCCTCACCTACACCGGGGGCAGCGTCGCGGAGACGATGCGTGAGGCGGGCGTGTCCTCGACGGAGGCCCGCTATCTGCCGGACGCCTACTACGCCCGCACGGGCGCCCGGCTCGCGAAGGCGGCCGGCGGCAAGCAGTGGGTCCGGTACGCGTACGCCGACCTGGAACGCCTCGCGGGCGGCTCCGGCGCCTACCTCCAGGACCAGCTCCGCCACACCGCCCCGAACCGCGCCGTACGGCTCCTGCTGGCCTCGGGGGACGTCCGCGAGGTCGGCGCGGAGACGGTGCGGGGGCGGCGTACGACGCACTACTCGGGGGCGGTGGACTCGGACGCTTCGCAGGTGACGGCCGAGCGGGTGGACGTCTGGGTGGACGAGCGGAACCTGCTGGTGAAGAAGGTGGAGAAGGGGACCACCGCGGACGGCCCGTACAGCCAGACCGCGTACTACGGGGAGTACGGCACGAAGGTGAGCGCGCAGCGGCCGCCGGCGAAGGACACCGCGGATTTCTCGGAGCTGGTGCGGGAACTGTCGGGCGGGTGAAAACGTCAGGGACAGTAAAGGGAGCCTCGGGCTAAGGTTCGGCACAGGTAAATCAAATGCAGGGGAGTCTGGGGAGGCTCCTGGGACTGTGGGGGGACTTGTGAACGTCCGGAAGAAGACCGCCGCCGCCGGTGTGACCGCCCTGGTGCTGACCGGCGCCGTGGGGTGCGGGAACGGCTCCGACACCGTGGAGCGGACCGCCGCGCAGGTGCTGACGGCGTCGTTCAAGAAGACCGCGGAGGCCAAGTCCGCCAAGGTCAACATGACCATGACCATGCCGAAGAGCATGGAGGGCGGCGGCAACAGCACCATGACCGGTGTCATGGGCTGGGACCCGACCGTGATGGACGTCGTCGTGAAGGGCGACGGACTCACCAGCGAGCCGGGCGACCCCGAGAGCGTCCGCATGATCATGGCGAACAACGTCATGTACATGGACATGGGGACGAAGGCCGCCGCCGACATGGACGGCAAGCGCTGGATGAAGCTCGACCTGATGGCCGCCGCGAAGGCCACCGGCGACAAGGCGCTCCAGAAGCAGATGACCTCCGGCCTGCAGGAGATGAACCAGAGCCCGGTGGACCAGCTCGCCCTCCTGCTCGAATCGCCGAACCTCAAGCACATCGGCAGCGAGAAGATCGACGGCGCCGAGGCGGACCACTACAAGGGCCTCCTCACGGTCAAGGAGATGCTGGCCTCCAGCAAGTCCCTGGACATCCTGGACTCCGCCGACCGCGACAAGCTCCTCAAGAACATCGAGAAGGCCGGCTTCACGGGCTACGACACGGACGTCTGGGTCAACAAGGACGACCTCCCGGTCCGGATGGACGTCGTGATGGACCACCCCGACGGCAAGCTCAAGATGAGCATGAAGCTCTCCGACTACGGCGCGAAGGCCCAGGTCACCCCGCCCGCCGCCAAGGACACCTTCGACCTCTTCGAGATGCTCAAGGGCCTCGGCGACGAGCTGGAGGGCCTCGACCTCGACGAGAGCGACCTCGACCTGACGGGCCTGGAGGGCCTGGAGAGCCCGGCCGCCTGAGCCGGGCGCCCGTACTCGTCGTACGACCGGATTTGCCCCGCGCGGATCCGGTCGCGTACTCTCCTTGAGAAGCCAAAGACCGCTGGTCGTTGCCGTGTGTCCGTCAGGATGTGCGGTGGCCGAAGGATCCGCTGACACGCGGACGACCCGCGCAGGTGATCGTGGAAGTGCTCCCGGAGTTCGCTGCCCCAGCGGCGTGCGAGTCCCGGTCGAGCTACGCCCCGTGCGCCTGCGCCGGGGCGTTTCGTTTTCCCCAGCCCCTTCCGAGCGGTCTCATCACCCGGAAGGAGGCCACGCTCATGGCAAGGCCCGACAAGGCTGCAGCGGTAGCCGAGCTGACGGAGCAGTTCCGCAGCTCGAACGCCGCCGTGCTGACCGAGTACCGGGGTCTCACCGTGGCGCAGCTCAAGACGCTGCGCCGTTCGCTCGGTGCGGACGCCCAGTACGCCGTGGTGAAGAACACGCTGACCAAGATCGCGGCCAACGAGGCCGGGATCTCCACGCTCGACGACCTGTTCAACGGTCCGACGGCGGTCGCCTTCATCACCGGTGACCCGGTGACGTCGGCGAAGGGTCTTCGTGACTTCGCCAAGGACAACCCGAACCTCGTCATCAAGGGCGGTGTCCTTGACGGCAAGGCGCTGTCCGCCGACGAGATCAAGAAGCTTGCGGACCTCGAGTCCCGCGAGGTTCTGCTCTCCAAGCTGGCCGGTGCCATGAAGGGCAAGCAGTCCCAGGCTGCCTCCCTCTTCCAGGCGCTGCCGTCGAAGCTCGTCCGCACCGTGGACGCGCTGCGCGCCAAGCACGAAGAGCAGGGCGGTGCCGAGTAACTCGGCTCGCATCATGACCGCCGCGTGAGGCTCCGGCCGTAGCGCATCGGTCGTAGCGGGCCGAACGCCCGCCAGACACATACATCCGGCACCTGCCGATCTAGAAGTGGAAGGAGCAGCCACCATGGCGCTCACCCAGGACGAACTGCTTGCCGAGTTCGAGGGCATGACCCTGATCCAGCTCTCCGAGTTCGTGAAGGCGTTCGAGGAGAAGTTCGACGTCACCGCCGCCGCTGCCGCGCCGGTCGTCGTCGCCGGTGGTGCCGCTGGCGGCGCCGCTGAGGCCGTCGAGGAGAAGGACGAGTTCGACGTCGTCCTCACCGGTGCCGGCGACAAGAAGATCCAGGTCATCAAGGTCGTGCGCGAGCTCACCTCCCTGGGCCTCAAGGAGGCCAAGGACCTGGTCGACGGTGCGCCGAAGGCCGTCGTCGAGAAGGTCAACAAGGAAGCCGCTGACAAGGCGAAGGAAGCCCTTGAGGGCGCCGGCGCCACGGTCGAGGTCAAGTAACACCTAGTCTCGAACGCGGCCCGACAGGGCTGTAACGCGAGCACCGCGAAGAGCGATCATCCATCCGGGTGGTCGCTCTTCGGCGTTCCTGGAAGCGTGGCCACGGTTGCCTTGAACCCCTGTTCACGAGGGGTATGGTGATCTTCGTCGTGTCTGCGGACACCCTCTGTTCGGGCGGGGGGCTCTTGACGAACAGCACGCAGCGCGCAATTCTCAGGACGCGTCGTCACAAGGATCCGAATCCGAGGCATGGATCGACGGCGAAGAGGGCAGGATGACCGTGCGCCCAGGGCAAGCGCGCCGAGGACTGTGAGTGACGACGAGGGCTGTTGAAAATCGGGGCTGGACATCAGTGTGCCGTATGGCTACACTGTCCCTTTGCGCTGCCTGTTAGCTATCCCCTGCCCGTCACCAGGGGTCTGCCCTCACTTGAGCATCAGCGACTGAAACGGCCCTGAGCTGGGACTTTCGTCGTTTGTGCGCCGGGGAGGGGCCGGGAAGCGCGTAGTGAGTCCGAGCCCTCGGAAGGACCCCCTCTTGGCCGCCTCGCGCACCGCCTCGACCGCGAATACGAACAACGCCGCCAGCACCGCCCCGCTGCGCATCTCCTTTGCAAAGATCAAGGAGCCTCTTGAGGTTCCGAACCTGCTCGCGCTCCAGACCGAGAGCTTCGACTGGCTGCTCGGCAACACCGCCTGGCAGAGCCGCGTCGAGGCGGCTCTGGAGTCGGGTCAGGACGTCCCCACCAAGTCCGGTCTGGAGGAGATCTTCGAGGAGATCTCCCCGATCGAGGACTTCTCCGGGTCGATGTCGCTGACCTTCCGCGACCACCGCTTCGAGCCGCCGAAGAACTCCATCGACGAGTGCAAGGAGCGCGACTTCACGTACGCCGCGCCGCTCTTCGTCACCGCCGAGTTCACCAACAACGAGACCGGCGAGATCAAGTCCCAGACGGTCTTCATGGGCGACTTCCCGCTCATGACCAACAAGGGCACCTTCGTCATCAACGGCACCGAGCGTGTCGTCGTGTCGCAGCTCGTGCGCTCGCCCGGTGTCTACTTCGACTCCTCCATCGACAAGACCTCCGACAAGGACATCTTCTCCGCCAAGATCATCCCGTCCCGGGGTGCCTGGCTGGAGATGGAGATCGACAAGCGCGACATGGTCGGTGTCCGCATCGACCGCAAGCGCAAGCAGTCCGTCACCGTCCTCCTCAAGGCCCTCGGCTACACGACCGAGCAGATCCTGGAGGAGTTCGGCGAGTACGAGTCGATGCGCGCCACCCTGGAGAAGGACCACACCCAGGGCCAGGACGACGCGCTGCTCGACATCTACCGCAAGCTGCGTCCGGGCGAGCCGCCGACCCGTGAGGCCGCGCAGACGCTGCTGGAGAACCTCTACTTCAACCCGAAGCGCTACGACCTCGCGAAGGTCGGCCGCTACAAGGTGAACAAGAAGCTCGCCGCGGACGCGCCGCTCGACGCCGGTGTGCTGACCGTCGAGGACGTCATCGCGACGATCAAGTACCTCGTCAAGCTGCACGCGGGCGAGACCGAGACGGTCGGCGACAGCGGCCAGACGATCGTCGTCGAGACCGACGACATCGACCACTTCGGCAACCGCCGTCTGCGCAGCGTCGGCGAGCTGATCCAGAACCAGGTCCGTACGGGTCTCGCCCGTATGGAGCGCGTCGTGCGCGAGCGCATGACCACCCAGGACGTCGAGGCGATCACGCCGCAGACCCTGATCAACATCCGGCCGGTCGTCGCCTCCATCAAGGAGTTCTTCGGCACCAGCCAGCTGTCGCAGTTCATGGACCAGAACAACCCGCTGTCGGGTCTCACCCACAAGCGCCGCCTGTCGGCTCTTGGCCCGGGTGGTCTCTCCCGTGAGCGGGCCGGCTTCGAGGTCCGTGACGTGCACCCCTCGCACTACGGCCGCATGTGCCCGATCGAGACCCCCGAAGGCCCGAACATCGGTCTGATCGGCTCGCTCGCCTCCTACGGCCGCGTCAACGCGTTCGGGTTCGTCGAGACCCCGTACCGCAAGGTCGTCGACGGCGTCGTCACCGACGAGGTCGACTACCTGACCGCCGACGAGGAGGACCGCTTCGTCATCGCGCAGGCCAACGCCACGCTCGACGACGAACTGCGCTTCACCGAGAACCGCGTCCTGGTCCGCCGCCGTGGCGGCGAGGTCGACTACGTCCCCGGTGACGAGGTCGACTACATGGACGTCTCGCCGCGCCAGATGGTGTCGGTCGCGACCGCCATGATCCCCTTCCTGGAGCACGACGACGCCAACCGTGCCCTCATGGGCGCGAACATGATGCGTCAGGCCGTTCCGCTCATCAAGAGCGAGGCCCCGCTCGTCGGCACCGGCATGGAGTACCGCTCCGCCGTCGACGCCGGTGACGTCGTCAAGGCCGAGAAGGCCGGTGTGGTCCAGGAGGTCTCCGCCGACTACATCACCACCGCCAACGACGACGGCACGTACATCACGTACCGCCTGGCCAAGTTCGCCCGCTCCAACCAGGGCACCTCGGTCAACCAGAAGGTCATCGTCAACGAGGGCGACCGGATCATCGCCGGCCAGGTCCTGGCCGACGGCCCGGCCACCGAGAACGGCGAGATGGCGCTCGGCAAGAACCTGCTCGTCGCGTTCATGCCGTGGGAGGGCCACAACTACGAGGACGCGATCATCCTGTCGCAGCGCCTCGTCCAGGACGACGTCCTCTCCTCGATCCACATCGAGGAGCACGAGGTCGACGCCCGTGACACCAAGCTCGGCCCCGAGGAGATCACCCGGGACATCCCGAACGTCTCCGAGGAGGTCCTCGCCGACCTCGACGAGCGCGGCATCATCCGCATCGGTGCCGAGGTCGTCGCCGGTGACATCCTGGTCGGCAAGGTCACGCCCAAGGGCGAGACCGAGCTGACGCCGGAGGAGCGGCTGCTGCGCGCGATCTTCGGTGAGAAGGCGCGCGAGGTCCGTGACACCTCGCTGAAGGTCCCGCACGGCGAGATCGGCAAGATCATCGGCGTACGCGTCTTCGACCGTGAGGAGGGGGACGAGCTTCCCCCCGGTGTCAACCAGCTCGTGCGGGTGTACGTCGCGCAGAAGCGGAAGATCACCGACGGTGACAAGCTCGCCGGCCGGCACGGCAACAAGGGTGTCATCTCCAAGATCCTGCCGATCGAGGACATGCCGTTCCTGGAGGACGGCACGCCGGTCGACATCATCCTGAACCCGCTGGGTGTGCCGTCCCGGATGAACCCGGGACAGGTGCTGGAGATCCACCTCGGCTGGCTCGCCAGCCGCGGCTGGGACGTCTCCGGGCTCGGTGAGGACTGGGCGCAGCGGCTCCAGGTCATCGGCGCCGACCAGGTCGCGCCGGGCACCAACGTCGCCACCCCGGTCTTCGACGGCGCGCGCGAGGACGAGCTCGCGGGCCTGCTGAACCACACCATCCCCAACCGCGACGGCGACCGCATGGTGCAGCCGACCGGCAAGGCGCGGCTGTTCGACGGCCGCAGCGGTGAGCCGTTCCCGGACCCGATCTCCATCGGGTACATGTACATCCTCAAGCTCCACCACCTGGTCGACGACAAGCTGCACGCCCGCTCGACCGGTCCGTACTCGATGATCACCCAGCAGCCGCTGGGTGGTAAGGCCCAGTTCGGTGGCCAGCGATTCGGCGAGATGGAGGTGTGGGCGCTGGAGGCTTACGGCGCCGCCTACGCCCTCCAGGAGCTGCTGACCATCAAGTCCGACGACGTCACCGGCCGCGTGAAGGTCTACGAGGCCATCGTCAAGGGCGAGAACATCCCCGAGCCCGGCATCCCCGAGTCCTTCAAGGTGCTCATCAAGGAGATGCAGTCCCTGTGCCTCAACGTGGAGGTGCTGTCCTCGGACGGCATGTCCATCGAGATGCGCGACACCGACGAGGACGTCTTCCGCGCGGCGGAGGAGCTCGGCATCGACCTGTCCCGGCGCGAGCCGAGCAGCGTCGAAGAGGTCTGACGGGAGTCCGGCCGGAGTCAGCCTGACTCCGGCCGGCCCCAGGACCCCCGTTTCAGACCCCATGACTTACAACCCTGAGAGGGATTGACGCATAGTGCTCGACGTCAACTTCTTCGACGAGCTTCGGATCGGCCTGGCCACCGCGGACGACATCCGTCAGTGGAGCCACGGCGAGGTCAAGAAGCCCGAGACGATCAACTACCGCACCCTGAAGCCGGAAAAGGACGGGCTCTTCTGCGAGAAGATCTTCGGCCCCACCCGGGACTGGGAGTGCTACTGCGGCAAGTACAAGCGCGTCCGCTTCAAGGGCATCATCTGTGAGCGCTGTGGCGTCGAGGTCACCCGCGCCAAGGTGCGCCGTGAGCGGATGGGCCACATCGAGCTGGCCGCGCCCGTCACCCACATCTGGTACTTCAAGGGCGTCCCGTCGCGCCTGGGCTACCTGCTGGACCTCGCCCCGAAGGACCTGGAGAAGGTCATCTACTTCGCGGCGTACATGATCACGTACGTCGACGACGAGCGCCGTACCCGTGACCTGCCCTCCCTGGAGGCGCACGTCTCGGTCGAGCGCCAGCAGATCGAGAACCGCCGCGACTCCGACCTGGAGGCCCGCGCCAAGAAGCTGGAAGGCGACCTGGCCGAGCTGGAGGCCGAGGGCGCGAAGTCCGACGTGCGCCGCAAGGTGCGCGAAGGCGCCGAGCGCGAGATGAAGCAGCTGCGCGACCGCTCGCAGCGCGAGATCGACCGCCTCGACGAGGTCTGGACCCGGTTCAAGAACCTCAAGGTCCAGGACCTGGAGGGCGACGAGCTCCTCTACCGCGAGCTGCGCGACCGCTTCGGCACCTACTTCGACGGCTCGATGGGCGCCGCCGCGCTCCAGAAGCGCCTGGAGTCCTTCGACCTCGAAGAAGAGGCCGAGCGCCTCCGCGAGATCATCCGCACCGGCAAGGGCCAGAAGAAGACCCGCGCGCTCAAGCGCCTCAAGGTCGTCTCCGCGTTCCTGCAGACCAGCAACAGCCCCAAGGGCATGGTCCTGGACTGCGTCCCGGTCATCCCGCCGGACCTGCGTCCGATGGTGCAGCTGGACGGTGGCCGCTTCGCGACCTCCGACCTGAACGACCTGTACCGCCGCGTCATCAACCGCAACAACCGCCTGAAGCGGCTTCTCGACCTCGGTGCGCCCGAGATCATCGTGAACAACGAGAAGCGCATGCTCCAGGAGGCCGTGGACGCCCTCTTCGACAACGGCCGTCGCGGCCGCCCGGTCACGGGCCCCGGCAACCGCCCGCTCAAGTCCCTCAGCGACATGCTGAAGGGCAAGCAGGGCCGCTTCCGTCAGAACCTCCTCGGCAAGCGCGTGGACTACTCCGCGCGTTCCGTGATCGTCGTCGGCCCGCAGCTGAAGCTGCACCAGTGCGGTCTGCCGAAGGCCATGGCGCTGGAGCTCTTCAAGCCGTTCGTGATGAAGCGCCTGGTCGACCTGAACCACGCGCAGAACATCAAGTCCGCCAAGCGGATGGTCGAGCGTGGCCGCACCGTCGTGTACGACGTCCTCGAAGAGGTCATCGCCGAGCACCCGGTGCTGCTGAACCGTGCGCCCACCCTGCACCGCCTCGGCATCCAGGCGTTCGAGCCGCAGCTCGTCGAGGGCAAGGCCATCCAGATCCACCCGCTCGTGTGCACCGCGTTCAACGCGGACTTCGACGGTGACCAGATGGCCGTCCACCTGCCGCTGTCCGCGGAGGCGCAGGCCGAGGCCCGCATCCTGATGCTGTCCTCGAACAACATCCTCAAGCCCGCCGACGGGCGCCCGGTGACGATGCCGACCCAGGACATGGTCCTCGGTCTGTTCTTCCTCACCACCGACGGCGAGCTGCGCGACACCAAGGGCGAGGACCGCTCCTTCTCCTCGGTGCCCGAGGCGATCATGGCGTTCGACGCCGGGGAGCTCGCTCTCCAGTCGCCGGTCGACATCCGCTTCCCCGTCGGCACCATCCCGCCCCGTGGCTGGACCCCGCCGGCGCGCGAGGAGGACGAGCCCGAGTGGCAGCAGGGTGACAGCTTCCGGCTGCGCACCACGCTGGGCCGCGCGCTCTTCAACGAGCTGCTGCCCGAGGACTACCCGTTCGTCGACTACTCGGTGGGCAAGAAGCAGCTCTCCGAGATCGTCAACGACCTCGCCGAGCGCTACCCCAAGGTGATCGTCGCCGCGACGCTGGACAACCTGAAGGCGGCCGGCTTCCACTGGGCGACCCGCTCCGGTGTCACCGTCGCCATCTCCGACGTGGTCGTCCCCGAGGCGAAGAAGGAGATCGTCGCCGGGTACGAGGCCAAGGACGAGAAGGTCCAGAAGCAGTACGAGCGCGGTCTGATCACCAAGGAAGAGCGCACCCAGGAGCTCATCCAGATCTGGACGCAGGCGACCAACGAGGTCGCCGAGGCGATGAACGCGAACTTCCCCAAGACGAACCCCATCTTCATGATGGTTGACTCGGGTGCCCGAGGAAACATGATGCAGATGCGGCAGATCGCCGGTATGCGTGGTCTGGTGTCGAACGCGAAGAACGAGACCATCCCGCGTCCGATCAAGGCGTCCTTCCGCGAGGGCCTGTCCGTGCTGGAGTACTTCATCTCCACCCACGGTGCCCGTAAGGGTCTCGCCGACACCGCCCTGCGTACCGCCGACTCGGGTTACCTCACCCGTCGTCTGGTGGACGTCTCGCAGGACGTCATCATCCGCGAGGAGGACTGCGGCACCGACCGCGGCCTCAAGCTGGCCATCGCCGAGCGCGGCGAGGACGGCGTGCTGCGCAAGACGGACAACGTCGAGACGTCCGTGTACGCCCGCATGCTGGCCGAGGACATCACCGTCGACGGCCGTGTGCTGGCCCCGGCCAACACCGACCTCGGCGACGTCCTCATCGACGAGCTGGTCCTGCACGGCATCGAGGAGGTCAAGACCCGCTCGATCCTGACCTGCGAGTCGCACGTCGGCACCTGCGCCATGTGCTACGGCCGTTCGCTCGCGACCGGCAAGCTGGTCGACATCGGTGAGGCGGTCGGCATCATCGCCGCCCAGTCCATCGGTGAGCCCGGTACCCAGCTGACGATGCGTACCTTCCACACCGGTGGTGTGGCCGGTGACGACATCACCCAGGGTCTGCCCCGTGTCGTCGAGCTCTTCGAAGCCCGTACGCCCAAGGGTGTCGCCCCGATCTCCGAGGCCCAGGGCCGCGTGCGGATCGAGGAGACCGAGAAGACCAAGAAGATCGTCATCACGCCGGACGACGGCAGCGACGAGACGGCGTTCCCGATCTCCAAGCGTGCCCGTCTGCTGGTCAGTGAGGGTGAGCACGTCGAGGTGGGCCAGAAGCTCACGGTCGGCGCGACCAACCCCCACGACGTGCTGCGCATCCTCGGTCAGCGCGCGGTCCAGGTCCACCTGGTCGGCGAGGTCCAGAAGGTGTACAACTCGCAGGGCGTGTCGATCCACGACAAGCACATCGAGATCATCATCCGGCAGATGCTGCGCCGGGTCACGATCATCGAGTCCGGTGACGCCGAGCTGCTGCCCGGTGAGCTGGTCGAGCGGTCCAAGTTCGAGACCGAGAACCGCCGGGTCGTCCAGGAAGGCGGTCACCCCGCCTCCGGTCGTCCCCAGCTCATGGGTATCACCAAGGCGTCGCTCGCGACGGAGTCCTGGCTGTCGGCCGCCTCCTTCCAGGAGACGACCCGAGTCCTGACGGACGCGGCGATCAACGCCAAGTCCGACAGCCTCATCGGCCTCAAGGAGAACGTCATCATCGGTAAGCTCATCCCGGCCGGTACGGGTCTGTCCCGCTACCGCAACATCCGGGTGGAGCCGACCGAGGAGGCCAAGGCCGCGATGTACTCGGCCGTCGGTTACGACGACATCGACTACTCGCCGTTCGGCACGGGCTCCGGTCAGGCGGTTCCGCTGGAGGACTACGACTACGGTCCGTACAACCAGTAGGACCTGGTGCTGGAAGGGCGGTCACCTCTTGGGGTGGCCGCCCTTCGGCGTATACGCCGTTGGCTGTGCGGCGCTCAGCGCGGTGGCGGGGCGAAGTGATTTGAGGATCAGAGCGGCGGGGTTGGTGGCCGCTTCCCTGCCGGAGCCCTTCCGCTGGACGTCATCACCTCGATTCGATCTTCAAGGGTGGGCGGGTCTCATGGCCCAGGGCAGCACGTTCTTCGAGTACCGCTTGTCGGAGAATCTTTTTCGGCTGTCGGATCCGTATGCCCGAGGGTGCGGGTGAAGCGGAGCCCGGTGAAGTTGTCGCCGTCGGCGTCGCGCCGGGAGCGGAGGGTCTGTCGGTGTGGAGTGGGCGGCCGTGAAGAGGGAGGCTGGGCGGGGAGCGCGTTCTTTTTCGTGCTTCTTCGCGGAGGGCGGTGGTGGGCGGAACCGTGGGCGTGTGTCGGGCGTTGGGGGATGATAGGGGTAAGAGAAGTGCCGTCCGGGGGAGGTCCCGTGTCGTATCCGACGCCGTGGCAGCCGTGGCAGCCGGCTCAAGGGCAGGGTGGGTCGCAAGGGCCTTCTGGGATGTTGGCGTCGACTGCTGACCGGGAGCGGGCCGTCGATGTGCTGCGGGCCGGGTTCAGTGAGGGGCGGTTGCAGGCCGACGAACTGGAGAAGCGGGTGGCTCGGGCGTATCAGGCCCGGACCGTGGGGGAGTTGTCGCTGATCGTCGCGGATCTGCCGCAGGGGCCCGCGCCGGTGCAGCAGTTCGGGCCGCCGCAGGGGTATGTGCCGCGGACGTTCCGGCCGTTGCCCGCGCCGCCGACCAACGGCAAGGCCGTGGGGGCGCTGGTGTGCGGGGTCCTCACGACCATGACGATGGGGCTGACGGGGATCCCGGCCGTGATCCTGGGCCACACCGCCCGCACGGAGATCAAACGGACCGGCGAGGGCGGCGAGGGCTTCGCCCTGGCCGGGATCATCCTGGGGTGGCTGTCCGTCGCGGGGTGGGCGGCGTTCATCCTGCTGATGGTGCTGATCGCCGGGACGAACGCGTGAGCCTCAGAGACGCTGCCTGACCTCCGGGGCCGCCGGGTGACTCCGAGGCCGAAGCCTGCACCCAGGGCCACCGCTTGAGCCGGCCAGCACTGACGCCTGCCCCCGGGGCTGCCGCGTGACCCCGAGGTCTTGCCCCGGAGGGCGCTGCTTGAGCCAGCCAGGGTCGGCCACCTGCCAAGGCTGACGCTGGCCCCCTGGGGCTGTCGTGTGACTCCGAGGCTGGCGCTTGTGCCCTGGGCCGCTGGGTGAGCCTGCCGAGGCCGACGCTCGCCCCCTGGGGGAACCGCATGCCCCCGAGGCTGACGCTGCCCCAGGGCTGCTGGTTGAGCTCGCCAGGGCCCGCGCCCGCCAAGGCCGACGCTCGCCCCCAGAGTCGCCGCGCAAGCCCCGGCGCCGGCGCTGGCCAAGGTCGACGCCCCCCGGCCGCCGCACCCCCGCCGCCGCATCCCCCCGCTTACGGAATCCCCAGCTCGAACATCAAGTAATGCGCATACCACCCGGAAGCCACCGCGAACGTCCCGAACAGTGCTGCCAATGTCGTCCACCTCAACCGGCCCAGAGCCATCGCGGGTGCGAGGAGGAGGGGGAACGCCGGGAGCAGGTACCGCGGGGTGTTCGCGAACATCTGCTGGGTGCCCAGGACCGTGATGATCGAGGCGAGGGTGTAGGCGACGAGGACCAGGGGGGGTTTCGCGCGGAGCATCAGGGCGATGAGGAAGGGGAGGGTCAGGACCAGGAGGACGGCGATCAGGTCCGGCGTGGGGAACGCGAAGAGGTAGTCGGTCTTGCCGACGGCGGTGTTGCGCAGGACGTCGAACGTGTACGCCCCGAAGTCGAAGTAGTGCGCCCACCCCTCACGCTGGAGGGTGAAATAGGCGGTGAGGTCGCCCATGCTGAGCCCGACCCAGGTGATGTAGGTCAGCAGCCCCATCGGCGCCGCGATCATGGCGTACACGGGCCCGGCGATGCCGTGTTCGCGGCGGGACTCCCTGCGTGCCAGTGTCACCAGCGCCGCGAGCCCGACCGCGCCGATGAGCGCGGCGGACGTAGGCCGGTTGAGGCCCGCCAGGAAGGCGAGCAGGCCCGCCGCCACCCAGCGGCGTTTCATCACGCACCAGCAGGTCCACGCGGCGATGGCGACGAAGAGGGACTCGGAGTAGACGGCCCATTCGACGCCGGCGCCGGGGAGGATCGCCCACAGGCCCGCGGCGATGGTGCCGGCGCGGGGGCCCGCCAACAGGGACACCACCGCGTAGATACCGGCCGCGGCGACGAAGGAGCTGATGACGGAGACGAGGATCGCGGAGCCGTAGAGGCCGAGGCCGGTGATCTCGGAGGTGCCCCGGATGAGGGCCGGGAAGAGGGGGAAGAAGGCCACCGAGTCCTGCTGGACCGTGAACATGCCGCCGGGCGCGAGGTGTTGGAGGGGCTTCGGGTCGTACCCCTTCTCGGCGACCTGGAGGTACCACCAGCCGTCCCAGGTCGCGAGGACGTCCCACCAGTGCGCCCCGCCCCCGAAGCGCGGATCCTTGGTCTTGTAGTCGCCGGTCCACTCCAGGAGATACGCGAACACCGTCAGGCCGACGAGTTTGCAGACGCCGTAGAGGGCGAGCGCGGGGAGGTACGGTCGTACCCCGTCGGGCACCGCGAAGCGGCGCGGTGGCTTCGGCGCCGTCACCATGGGATCGGTCGCGGTGGTACTCATTCGACGGGTTCCCCCTTATAGGCTCTGTCGTCACCTTCCCGCCTGCCGGGCGGGGTCTGGCACGCGCATCTGCGGCGTTGTCGTCGGTTGTCGATGCTCCGCATCGCCGCCCTCCTCCGCCTTGCAGCTGCACGCACCAGACCCCGCCCGGCACGCCCTTCGGGCGTACGACGGGAAGGTGACGACAGAGCCTAGGCATAAGATCGCATCAGAGTCGCACATCCGCTCCACAGGTTCGGGAGGGGCGCGTGGACAACCAGGACGATGGCATACCGGGGGAGCCGGTTGCGCTCTCGGTCGTCATTCCCATGTTCAACGAGGAAGAGGCGCTGCCCGCCCTCGTGAGCAGACTGCGGCCGGTTCTCGATGGGCTGCGGGACGTGCCGTACGAGGTCGTCGCCGTGGACGACGGGAGCGCGGACCGGACCGGCGTACTTCTGGACGCGTTCCGGCTGGGCTGGGCGGAGCTGCGGATCATCACGCTCCGGCGGAACTCCGGCCATCAGGCCGCGCTCACCGCCGGTCTCGACCGGGCGCGCGGCGCGTACGTCGTCAGTATCGACGCCGACCTCCAGGACCCCCCGGAGAAGATCCCGGAGATGCTGGACCTGGCCCGCGGCAGCGGCCTCGACATCGTCTACGGCATCCGTGCCGACCGGGCCACCGACACCGGCTTCAAGCGCTGGACGGCATCCCTCTACTACCGCCTCGTACGGCGCCTGGCGGGCCCCTCCGTGCCCGCGCAGGCGGGTGACTTCCGTCTCCTCAGCCGGGCCGCCGTGGACGCCCTGAAGGCGCTGCCGGACCAGCAGCGGGTGTACCGGCTCCTGGTGCCGTGGCTGGGTTTCCCGAGCGGTGAGGTGACGTACGAGCGGGAGGCGCGGACGGCGGGGCACAGCAAGTACCCGCTGGGCCGGATGATCCGGCTGGCGGTGGACAGTGTGACCGGCTTCTCGGCGGCGCCGCTGCGGATCGCGACCTGGCTGGGCGGCTTCGCGTTCCTGGTGTGCCTGGGCCTGATCGGCTACACGCTGTGGGCGCACGCCTACGAGGAGACGGTGCCGGGGTGGACGTCCCTGTTCATCGGGGTGCTGTTCATCGGGGCCGTACAGCTGGTGTGCGTGGGGCTGCTGGGGGAGTACGTGGGCCGGATCTACACGGCGGTGCAGAACAGGCCGACGTACTTCGTGGCCGGTGACACGCACGCCGATTCCCCTGCCGATGCCGGTCTCCGGACGAAGTCCTGACATCACCGGCGTGTCGTGCCCTGCGTATTCGTTTTGACCGGAGTCGGTGTGCTGGGTACGCTCAGACCTTGTGCCTGGGGTGTGCCCTGGCTCCTGTGCGTGCCTTCAACCGCATACGAGCCGTGTACGGCCACCGCGATCCGCGCCTCTTCCCGCCTCGCGGCGGGGGTCCGGCGGATCCGACACACCCGACCGCGTGGGTCGGCGATGTTCCAGGTTAGCTTCACCATCGGCACACAGAAACCGGAGAAGTAGTGCCTACGATCCAGCAGCTGGTCCGGAAGGGCCGGCAGGACAAGGTCGAGAAGAACAAGACGCCCGCACTTGAGGGTTCGCCCCAGCGTCGCGGCGTCTGCACGCGTGTGTTCACGACCACCCCGAAGAAGCCGAACTCGGCCCTGCGTAAGGTCGCGCGTGTGCGTCTGACCAGCGGGATCGAGGTCACCGCTTACATTCCGGGTGAGGGACACAACCTGCAGGAGCACTCCATCGTGCTCGTGCGTGGTGGCCGTGTGAAGGACCTGCCCGGTGTTCGCTACAAGATCATCCGCGGTTCCCTCGACACCCAGGGTGTCAAGAACCGCAAGCAGGCCCGCAGCCGCTACGGCGCCAAGAAGGAGAAGTAAGAATGCCTCGTAAGGGCCCCGCCCCGAAGCGCCCGGTCATCATCGACCCGGTTTACGGCTCCCCCCTGGTGACCTCCCTCATCAACAAGGTGCTGCTGAACGGCAAGCGCTCCACCGCCGAGCGCATCGTCTACGGCGCCATGGAGGGTCTGCGTGAGAAGACGGGCAACGACCCGATCATCACGCTGAAGCGCGCGCTGGAGAACATCAAGCCGACGCTCGAAGTCAAGTCCCGCCGTGTCGGTGGTGCGACGTACCAGGTCCCGATCGAGGTCAAGCCCGGTCGCGCCAACACGCTCGCGCTGCGCTGGCTCGTCGGTTACTCCCGCGCCCGTCGCGAGAAGACCATGACCGAGCGCCTGCTCAACGAGCTTCTCGACGCTTCGAACGGCCTCGGTGCGGCCGTCAAGAAGCGCGAGGACACGCACAAGATGGCCGAGTCCAACAAGGCCTTCGCGCACTACCGCTGGTAGTCGCAGACCCCATCGAGACCGAGAGAAGACCGAAGCCTCATGGCTACCACTTCACTTGACCTGGCCAAGGTCCGCAACATCGGGATCATGGCCCACATCGACGCGGGCAAGACGACCACCACCGAGCGGATCCTCTTCTACACCGGCGTCAGCTACAAGATCGGTGAGGTCCACGACGGCGCCGCCACCATGGACTGGATGGAGCAGGAGCAGGAGCGTGGCATCACGATCACCTCTGCTGCCACCACCTGTCACTGGCCGCTCGAGGACAACGACTACACGATCAACATCATCGACACCCCCGGGCACGTCGACTTCACGGTCGAGGTGGAGCGTTCGCTCCGCGTGCTCGACGGCGCTGTCACGGTGTTCGACGGTGTCGCCGGTGTGGAGCCGCAGTCCGAGACGGTGTGGCGTCAGGCCGACCGTTACGGCGTGCCGCGCATCTGCTTCGTGAACAAGCTGGACCGTACCGGCGCCGAGTTCCACCGCTGCGTGGACATGATCTCGGACCGCCTGGGCGCCGTCCCGCTCGTCATGCAGCTCCCGATCGGCGCCGAGGCCGACTTCCAGGGCGTCGTGGACCTCGTCCGCATGAAGGCGCTCGTGTGGTCGGCGGAGGCGGCGAAGGGCGAGATGTACGACGTCGTCGACATCCCCGCCACGCACACCGAGGCCGCGGACGAGTACCGCAACAAGCTGATCGAGGCCGTCGCCGACTACGACGACGAGATCATGGAGCTCTTCCTGGAGGGCGAGGAGCCCTCCGAGGAGCAGCTCTACGCCGCGATCCGCAAGATCACCATCGCCTCCGGCAAGTCCGACGGCGTGACGGTCACCCCCGTGTTCTGCGGCACCGCGTTCAAGAACAAGGGCGTTCAGCCCCTGCTCGACGCGGTCGTGCGCTACCTGCCGACTCCGCTGGACGTCGAGGCCATCGAGGGCCACGCCGTCAACAACCCGGACGAGGTCGTCAAGCGCAAGCCGTCGGACGAGGAGCCGCTCTCCGCGCTCGCGTTCAAGATCATGAGCGACCCGCACCTCGGCAAGCTCACCTTCGTCCGGGTCTACTCGGGCCGCCTGGAGTCCGGCACCGCCGTGCTGAACTCCGTCAAGGGCAAGAAGGAGCGCATCGGCAAGATCTACCGCATGCACGCGAACAAGCGTGAGGAGATCGAGGCGGTGGGCGCCGGTGACATCGTCGCCGTGATGGGCCTGAAGCAGACCACCACCGGTGAGACGCTGTGCGACGACAAGCAGCCGGTGATCCTGGAGTCCATGGACTTCCCGGCGCCGGTCATCCAGGTCGCCATCGAGCCCAAGTCCAAGGGCGACCAGGAGAAGCTGGGCATCGCGATCCAGCGTCTCGCGGAGGAGGACCCCTCCTTCCAGGTCCACTCGGACGAGGAGACCGGCCAGACCATCATCGGCGGTATGGGCGAGCTGCACCTTGAGGTGCTGGTCGACCGGATGCGCCGTGAGTTCAAGGTCGAGGCCAACGTCGGCAAGCCGCAGGTCGCCTACCGTGAGACGATCCGCAAGGTCGTCGACCGGGTCGACTACACGCACAAGAAGCAGACCGGTGGTACCGGTCAGTTCGCCAAGGTGCAGATCTCGATCGAGCCGATCGAGGGCGGCGACACGTCGTACGAGTTCGTGAACAAGGTCACCGGTGGCCGTATCCCGAAGGAGTACATCCCTTCGGTGGACGCCGGTGCTCAGGAGGCCATGCAGTTCGGCATCCTCGCGGGCTACGAGATGACGGGTGTCCGCGTCACGCTGCTCGACGGTGGCTACCACGAGGTCGACTCCTCCGAGCTGGCGTTCAAGATCGCCGGTTCCCAGGCGTTCAAGGAAGCCGCCCGCAAGGCCGGCCCCGTCCTCCTGGAGCCGATGATGTCCGTGGAGGTGACCACTCCCGAGGACTACATGGGTGAGGTCATCGGCGACATCAACTCCCGCCGTGGCCAGATCCAGGCCATGGAGGAGCGGGCCGGTGCCCGCGTCGTGAAGGGCCTCGTGCCCCTCTCGGAGATGTTCGGTTACGTCGGCGACCTGCGCAGCAAGACGTCCGGCCGGGCCAGCTACTCCATGCAGTTCGACTCCTACGCCGAGGTTCCGCGGAACGTCGCCGAGGAGATCATCGCGAAGGCCAAGGGCGAGTAACGCACCGCGTTTCCACGCCGTAGGCTTGACCCCGGTGTCTCACGGGCCATTCCTCCGCATTCGTGGCGGAACGGCCCGGGGCCCGGGACCCAACAGCAAAGATCACCTGGCGCCGATGAACCCAAGGCGTACAGAACCACTTCAGGAGGACCCCAGTGGCGAAGGCGAAGTTCGAGCGGACTAAGCCGCACGTCAACATCGGCACCATCGGTCACATCGACCACGGTAAGACGACCCTCACGGCCGCCATTACCAAGGTGCTGCACGACGCGTACCCGGACCTGAACGAGGCCACCGCGTTCGACAACATCGACAAGGCGCCGGAAGAGCGTCAGCGCGGTATCACCATCTCCATCGCGCACGTCGAGTACCAGACCGAGGCGCGTCACTACGCCCACGTCGACTGCCCGGGTCACGCGGACTACATCAAGAACATGATCACGGGTGCCGCGCAGATGGACGGCGCGATCCTGGTCGTGGCCGCCACCGACGGCCCGATGCCGCAGACGAAGGAGCACGTCCTCCTCGCCCGCCAGGTCGGCGTCCCCTACATCGTCGTCGCCCTGAACAAGGCCGACATGGTGGACGACGAGGAGATCCTGGAGCTCGTCGAGCTCGAGGTCCGTGAGCTCCTCTCCGAGTACGAGTTCCCGGGCGACGACCTGCCGGTCGTCAAGGTCTCCGCGCTCAAGGCCCTTGAGGGCGACCCGGAGTGGTCGAAGACGGTCCTCGACCTGATGACCGCCGTCGACGAGTCCATCCCGCAGCCCGAGCGTGACGTCGACAAGCCGTTCCTGATGCCGATCGAGGACGTCTTCACGATCACCGGTCGTGGCACCGTCGTCACCGGTCGTATCGAGCGTGGTGTCCTCAAGGTCAACGAGACCGTCGACATCATCGGCATCAAGACCGAGAAGACCACCACCACGGTCACCGGTATCGAGATGTTCCGCAAGCTGCTCGACGAGGGCCAGGCCGGTGAGAACGTCGGTCTGCTGCTCCGCGGCATCAAGCGCGAGGACGTCGAGCGCGGCCAGGTCATCATCAAGCCCGGCTCGGTCACCCCGCACACGGAGTTCGAGGCCACGGCGTACATCCTGTCCAAGGACGAGGGTGGCCGTCACACGCCGTTCTTCAACAACTACCGCCCGCAGTTCTACTTCCGTACGACGGACGTGACCGGCGTCGTGACCCTCCCCGAGGGCACCGAGATGGTCATGCCGGGTGACAACACCGACATGTCGGTTCAGCTCATCCAGCCCATCGCCATGGAAGAGGGCCTGAAGTTCGCCATCCGTGAGGGTGGTCGCACCGTGGGCGCCGGCCAGGTCACCAAGATCAACAAGTGATCTTGAGGCTCTGAGTCTCCGAGAAGACCCGTACGACTCCGGTCGTACGGGTCTTCTTTCTTTGTTCACCCGGGGTTATGCGTGCTCCGTACGCTGAGCGCCGATGACTGGCCTGACCTTCACTCAGCGTTCGCAGCCGCCGCTGACCGCGCCGCTCGATCCGGACCGGCGCCGTCCCCGGTTGTACGTCCTCGACGGGCTGCGGCTGTTCGCCGCGCTCTTCGTCGCCCTGCACCACTTCGCGGGGACCGCGCGCGCGGACCGGCCCGGCAACCCGATCTGGGGGCGGCCCGTCTCCGAGATCATGCCGGACGTGTTCCGGGTCGCCTCCTACGGCTGGATCGGCGTCGAGATCTTCTTCGTCATCAGCGGGTTCGTGATCTGCATGTCCTGCTGGGGGCGTACACCCCGGCAGTTCTTCGTCTCCCGGGTGATCCGGCTGTACCCCGCGTACTGGTTCGCGGTCCTCTTCACGACCGGGGTGCTCGCCGCGTTCCCCGGCGTCTGGGAGAAGCTCCAGGCGCGGGACGTGCTCGTCAATCTCACGATGCTCCAGTCCGGGTCGCGGGTCGCCAACGTCGACGGGGTGTACTGGACGCTGTGGGCCGAACTCCGGTTCTATCTCCTGTTCCTGGTGGTCGTCGCGGTCGGGCTCAGCTATCGGCGGGTCGTGCTGTTCTGCTGCCTCTGGGGGGCCGCCGCGATGCTCGCGCCCTCCGCCGGGTGGCCCCTGTTCTCCCTGATCGCCAACCCCGACGGGGCCTGGTACTTCATCGCCGGGCTCGCGCTGTATCTCATGTACCGCTTCGGGCAGGACCTGCTGCTGTGGGGCATCCTCGGGATGTCCTGGCTCATGGGGCAGAAGGAGATCGGGCACCGTATCGACAACGTCGAAGGGGTGTCCGGGTGGCGGGGCGCGGTCCTCATCTTCACCGTGTTCCTGCTGGTCATGGTCGCCATCGCGCTGGGCAAGCTGGACTGGGTGCGGGGCAGGTGGCTGGTGACGGCCGGGGCGATCACCTATCCGCTGTACCTCCTCCACTACGCCGCCGGTACGACGCTGATCAGCCGGCTCCGTGACGATCTCGACGCGCGGCTCCTCATCTGCGTCGTGCTCGCCGGGTTCATGGCGCTCAGCTGGGGAGTCCACCGGGTCGTCGAGCGGCCGCTCGCCGGGGTCGTCAAACGCGGGCTCGACTCGTCGTTCGCTCGCCTGAAGGGGTGAGCTTTCCGGCGGGACGTTTCGAAGGACTTCGAAAAGCGTGACGTGGGGCGGTGGGCGCAGCAGGGTGGTCGTGTTCGACCAACCGCATCGGGGGAAGGACCACCATGCTCAAGAACGCCGCCGCCCTTCTGGGTACGGCCGCAGCCGTCACCGGACTGCTCTTCGCGACCACCACGCCCGCCTCCGCGAGCGGGGAGTGGTGCAACAACCAGACCTGCTTCTCCATCAACACGGACGGGCGGTACGTCGGGAAGATCGACGTCAACGTCTGGTCCAGCAACATCAGCAACCGGGACATCAAGACGCACATCTGGAGCACGAACGGTCAGATCAACCTCTGGACCAAGGTCGAGAACGTCCCCGCGTGGACCAGGTACCGCGACTACAAGAACATCAACCAGAACTTCCCGCCCGGGACGCGGATCTGTGTCGAGGGGTGGCATGACGGGCGGAGCGTGGGGCTGCCCTGCGTGACGATCACTGACGGGGGCTGACGGGGGGAGCTGGGCGGGCGGCCCGGTGGGGACGGGGGTTCCGCCGGGCCGTTCGGGCTGGTGGTCGGCCCTGGCTCGGCGTGCGGACAGCTCAGGGCGGCGGGCGATCTCGATCTCCCGGGCCCAGATGAGGACCCGGCTCTGTACGGGCTGAGGAACCGCCACTCGACGGCCTGCGCGAACGCGTCGTCCTTGGTGGCCTGCATTTCTTTCAGGCGGCTGGGAGCGACGACGGCGAGCGTCGCACGCAGGGCCTCCGGCGTCTGCTCGGGACACGGGATCATTCGTCGTACCTCGGGAGGCCGCCCGTCGAGATCGTCCAGTCGGCGATCGTGACGTCCTCGCTGTAGAGGGAGAGAGAAGAGACGTGCGCTTTGGAGCGGACGTTTTGCTGCTCGATGTGCTGGCGGACGATTGCCGATGGTGCTCCGTCGCACGATGGGGAGCAATGCGAGGGCGGCCACAGGTGCCTCCAGCCGTATCCGGCGGGCGGGAACGCCCTTGAGGCTGTTGACTGGCTTTGAGACGGCGACTTTGGGCGGGTGGTGCGCCAGAAAATGAACGTGATCGCGTTCGCTGTTGAACTCCTTCAGGTGCGCCGCGGAGTCATCGCGGGCTGTGCACGGAAGTCTGATCCCATGTCAGCCAGATATGGAAAATAGAACAAACTATCGATCAATTTCGATCTTTGGTACACGGTGCGTGATCTGTGTGCGTAGCGTGGTTGGCATGCAGCTCCGCTACAACTACCGGGCCTACCCCGACGGCTCCCAGCGCCGTGCGCTGGCGAGGGCGTTCGGGTGTGCGCGTGTGGTGTGGAACGACTGCCTGCGTGACCGGAGGGAGGCGCACGCGGCGGGGCTGCCGTATGTGACGTCGGCGGAGTTGTCTCGGCTGCGGATCACTCAGGCCAAGCGCACCGAGGAGCGTGCCTGGCTGGCCGATGTGTCGGCGGTCGTGCTCCAGCAGTCCCTGCGGGATCTGGATTCCGCCTACAAGAACTTCTTCGACAGCCTGACGGGCCAGCGGAAAGGCTGCAAGGTCGGTCCGCCCCGTTTCAAGTCGAAGAAGGACACCCGGCAGTCGGTCCGTTTCAACACCAACGCCTTCTCCCTTCAGGGGAACGGCACGGTGTACGTGGCCAAGGTCGGCAACCTCAAGGTCAAGTGGTCGCGTCGGCTTCCGGCCGCACCCACGTCCCTGACGGTCACCAGGGACAGTTGCGGCCGGTACTTCCTCAGCTTCGTCGTCGACACCGGACCGGACATCCTTCCCGGAGTGGAGACGGAGTGCGGTATCGACCTCGGGCTGTCGGCTTTCGCCGTCCTGTCCGATGGGACGAAGATCGCCAGCCCACGCTTCCTGCGCCGGGCGGAGAAGAAACTCAGGCGCCTCCAGCGGGAGCTTTCCCGCAAGGCCAAGGGATCCAAGAACCGGGCCAAGGCCCGCGTCAAGGTCGCACGCCAGCATGCCAGGGTGGCGGACCGGCGCCGGGACTTCCACCACAAGGTGTCCACACGGATCGTCCGCGACAACCAAGCGGTGTACGTGGAAGACCTCGCGGTGTCCGGCCTGGCCCGTACCCGGCTTGCCAAGTCCGTGCACGACGCGGGATGGTCCGCGTTCGTACGGATGCTGGAGTACAAGGCCGTCAAGCACGGCCGTACGTTCGCCAAGGTGGGCAGGGCCTTCCCGTCCTCGCAGATCTGCTCGGCCTGCGGGTTCCGGGACGGACCCAAACCGTTGCACGTCCGGGAGTGGACGTGCGGCGCGTGCGGCACCGTGCACGACCGTGACCACAATGCGGGCCGCAATGTCCTCTTCGAGGGACGCCGTATCGTCGCCGCCGGGCGGGCGGAGACGCAAAACGCCTCGTGGAGCGCCGGTAAGACGGGCACACGTGCCCGCGCAGCGCGGTGAAGCAGGAAGCCACCGGAAGGGCCGACAGGCGGTCCAGACCGGAATCCCTGGACATCAGGCCAAGGAGCACGTCAATGGTGGTTGACCTCGCGTCGGTCCGAACTTCCGCCCGCCGGAACGCCGTTCCCCGCGAGGCGGTCGAGCCGTAGACCGATCTCTGCCCACACGGTCTTGCGGGGCGTGGGGCCGAACGCGACGCCCCACCTCTCCGTCAGCGCCTCCACCAGCGCGAGGCCCCGGCCCGACTCGCCGTCGTCGATGGGGGGTTGGTGGCGGGGGATGCGGTCGTCGCGGGTGTCGGTGACCTCCAGGCGGAGGGTGTCGCCGGTGACGTACATGGCGACGCGGAAGTCCCTGCCGGGGACGCGGCCGTGGGTCGAGGCGTTGTTGGCGAGCTCGGCGATGACCTGTTGTGCCGGGTACAACGGGAGGCCTCAGGAACGGAGTTGTTCCGTGACGAGGAGTCGGGCCAGGCGGGCGCCCCTGCGGGTGGGGGAGAGTTGGACGCTGAAGGTGCGGGCGGGGATGGAGGTTTGGGGAGATCCATCGTTCATGTCACCCAGGGTGGCGGTGGGTGGCTACCGTTATCGGCTACTTCTCGACTGCGTACGGTGACTGTCTTGGCGCTGTCTAGTGGCGTCTAGGGGGTCTAGGGCGTTGCTTGGGTACCTGGCGTCGCGAGGAGGGCGCTGCGCGGAGTGGAAGGGCGGGCCATGACGGAGAACGTTCAGCAGGTCAACGAGGCCGAGGAGGAGCCGGGTTGGGCTCCTGACCCCGATGACGAGTGGGGCTTGGCGGTGCTGGAGACCGCCGGCCGACAGATCAAGAAGTGGCGTGAGCTGCGGAAGATGCGGGCGGTGCAGTTCGGGAAGCTGGTGAACTACAGCGAGGACATGATCTACAAGATCGAGAGGGGGGAGCGGATTCCGGCGAAGCTGGACTTCTATGACCGGGCGGATGCGGCTCTGGATGCCGGGGGGATGATCTCGGAGCTGAAGGAGAACGTGCAGAAGGTTCGGTACCCGAAGAAGGTGCGGGACCTGAAGGAGCGCGAGGGCAAGGCCGTCGAGATGGGGGTGTACGTCGGGCTGAGTCTGCACGGGCTGTTGCAGACGCCGGAACATGCGCGGGCGCTGTTCGAGGTGTCCCAGTCCGCCTACACGGAGTCGGACCTTCAGAGGCTGGTGGCGGCAAGGATGGCCCGGAAGAGCATCTTCGAGCGGGACCCGGCACCGGCCCTGAGCTTCGTCCAGGAAGAGGTGACTCTGCGCCGACAGGTCGGGGGGACAATGGTCTGGCGGCGTCAGCTCGAACACCTGCTGGAGCTGGCGAAGTTGCGTAACGTGACCTTGCAGATCATGCCGACGAACTCTGGAGCCCACCCGAGGTTGAGCGGCAAGATCGAGGTGCTGAAGTTCGCGGACGGTGCGGCGGTGGGCCGTTCCGAAGGGGCCTTCAACGGCCGTCCCGTCACAGAACCGAAGCAACTACGCATCCTTGAGCTGCGATACAGCACAATCAGGGCGCAGGCTCTCACTCCACGGGAGTCACTGGCCTTCATCGAACAACTGCTGGGAGAAACATGATCGGCAAGGCCCCCGCCAGTGACCTCTCCGAGCTGGCGTGGTTCAAGAGCAGCTACAGCGACGGCCCTGAAGGCGACTCCTGCGTCGAGATCGCGACCACCCCCACCCGCGTACACATCCGCGACTCCAAACTCACCGCCGCCAGCCCCACCTTCCAGGTCACCCCTGCCACCTGGTCCACCTTCATCTCCCACACCACCTCCCACTGACCCCGCGTCGGAAGCGTCGCGCCGCCGTGTTCCGACCGGGAGCCGGCGGCCCCGAGCTGACAGACTGGGGTGACCTGGTCGGCGTGTGGAAAGAGGTGAGCGGTGGAAGGGCCCCGTCTGGAGGAGGTGCGGCTGACCTCGTTCAAGAGCTTCACCGGGCAGCGGTTGCCCTTGCAGGACCTCACCGTGCTGATCGGGCGGAACGGGAGCGGGAAGTCGAACGCGCTGGACGCGTTGATGGTGTTGGCTCGGCTGGCTTCGGGGGAGTCGGTGCGGGATGCGCTGGACGGGCGTGAGGACTCCGTCCGGGGTGGGGTGGAAGGGTGTGCTCCGCTGGGGGAGGACTCGTTCCAGATCGGGTGCCGGGTTCGGCAGGGGGAGGCCGTGTTCGATCTGGACGTCGAGGTCGAGGTGCGGCCCGAGGTGAGGATCGTGCGGGAGGATCTTGTCGCCGTCGAGGGGGTGTCGTACGGGAATCGGCGGTTGGCAGGGCGGCCGTTGCTGCTTGGTGGTTATGGGCATGGACGGTATGGGGTAGGTCGTGTTCAGATCGTTTCGGCAGCCGATCGGCTGCTGATCAGCCAGCTTCCTCCTGCCCAGACGGACAGTGCCACCAAGGCGGAACAGCTGGTGAACGGGGCTGCTCACACTGTCCTCACCGCCCTCCGTGAAGTCTTCCTCCTCGACCCCGTCCCCCACCTCATGCGGAGCTACGTCAACGAGCGGGACTCCGAACTGCGGCGCAGCGCCGACAACTTGAGCGCGGTCGTCGCACGGCTTGCGCAGAGCGAACCGGACGCCTTCCACAGGCTCACGGATCTGGTCGCCGGTATGCCGGAGTACCTGGTCAAGGGGGTCGGGTTCGTCGATACGCCACTCGGCGACGTACAGCTCCTGCTGAGCGAGTCCGGGTACCACGGCGCCGACCACGAAGTCCCCGCCCGCCTCCTCAGCGACGGCATGCTCCGCTTCCTCGCCTTCGGCACCGCCTTCCTCAGCAGCCGACGGCACCTGGTCATCGAGGAGATCGAGAACGGGCTCTATCCGACGCAGGCCGCGCGGGTCCTGGACCTGATGAAGGAGGAGACCCGGCGCCGCCGTATCGACGTCCTCTTCACCACGCACAGCCCGGCACTGCTCAACTCCCTCACCGCCGACGACCATTCAGGCGTCATCGTGTGCAGCCGCGACCCGGGGACCGGCGAAAGCCTGCTGACGCCGCTGCCCGAACTGCCCGGGTACGTCGACCTGTTGGCCGCCGGGGACCTCGGAGACGCCGTCGCCGAGGGGCGGTTGCCCGATGCATGGAGAAACGACGTCAGGCGGGCGTCCGCCGCCTGACCGCAGCCGGTACAGCGCCGTGGGTCCTCCACGAACGGACCTGGAACGCCGACTTCCTGGTCAGCCTCTGCGATGGCGGCTGCACCGGCATGGACCTCGCCGAGCACGCCGTACGCCAGCAACTCGGCACCGGCGACCTCAGCATCGTCGCCGAACGCGACCTGTACGCCTCGCGGTTGCGGGCGGAGGTTCGGATCTGGACGTTGGAGGCGACGATGGGGACGTGGGCGGGGGTGCCTCACTGAGGAGGCGGGTGCCCGTTTCGAGCGAGGCGCTTTCGGCCAAGTTTCGGCGGAATCTTTTCGGTTTCTTCACGTTTCCCGTGCTCCTTGGGGTGCGGTCGATTAATCCCTTGCTGTGCCCCGGTTCCCCCTGGCTACGGTGAGTTCCGCGCATCTGTTCGAAGGAGTCGACCATCCCTTCGTCTGACATGCACATGCCCTATGGGGGGATATTTTTGCGACGCAGATCGTTCACGTCTGCCATCACATCCATTGCCGCCCTGGCCGTCCTGGGCGGCCTCGCCGTACCGACGAGTCAAGCGGCCGAGCAGCGCGTCACCGCCGCCGGTGACTCGTACGAAGGTTTCGACAGCAAGGCCGCGGAGCAGGTGCGCGCGGACCAGTGCGTGGCCTCCGACGCCCTGCGCAAAGGAGGAGCGAATCTCTTCGCGCTCGCGCAGAACGCTCTGACGCTGCCGGACGATCAGCTGCATCAGAAGGTCGTGCGGGACATCACCGACGACAGCACGCCGCTGCACCAGGCGTACCGCGCGGACGCCGCGAGCAGCGACCAGTGGGTGAAGAGGACCAACGACCAGGAACTCGCCTGGAACGGTGCGGTCTCCTCGCTGAGTTTCTACTCGAAGCGGGACGGTGCGTGGGGGATCTTCGAGCGGACCGGGCTGGTGCCGTGGCTGTGGCAGTCCTACTCGAAGTCGATCGACCTGTTCTCGCCGTTCTACGAGCCGTCGCCCACGGCGGACAGGGCGACGAAGACGGCCGCGCTCGCGATCGGCGACCCGTTGTACACCTCCGCGGGCACGTCGGCGGAGCGGGAGGCGTGGAAGCTGTGGCAGAAGAACTCGGGGGAGATCGTCCCCAACGTGCTGTTCGTGCCGAGGGTGTTCGCGGATGACGCGCGGATCTTCCTGGCGTCGGGCGGCTTCCCGCGTACCGGTACGGCCCCGGACAGCCCGGAGTTCCGTATTGCGGTCGAGGACCTGAAGTCCCGTTTCGCGTCGTGCAGTTGGCACTCGCCGATCGACCCGAACCGGGTGCTGGGCAAGGAGGTCGCGCAGGCGTCCGCCGAGTGGCAGCGGGAGATCGCCTCGCAGGCCGCGCCGCGCCAGCAGATCCTCGCGGCGTCCGCGAGCGCGACGAAGGCGTTGCAGGACGGCACGTACACGCTGGGGCAGTTGCTCGGGCAGTCGTGGCTCGCGGACTACGCGACCCGCTGGCAGGACTACTGGGCGGCCGGCGGGGTGGGGTGGATCGGCGAGAGCACGGTGACGGTCGAGGTGCCCGGTGCGAAGGGCAACTGCCTGGACGTCGCGGGCAGCGGCACCGTCAATGGCACGCCCGTACAGATCTATCCGTGCAACGGCAGTTCGGCCCAGCAGTGGACCCTCGAAGGCGGCGCGGGCGCGCTGCATCTGCGCAGCGTCGTCTCGCAGCGGTGCCTGGACGTCGCGGGGAACGCCTCCGGGAACGGCACGAAGATCCAGGTGATGGAGTGCTACAAGACCAACGGGCAGTCCTGGCAAGGCAATCCGCGGGCCACCGCGCCGCTGAAGAGCGTGAGCACGGGCAAGTGCCTGGACCTGGCCAACTTCACCAAGGGCACGGACGCGCGGCTGTGGGACTGCAAGACGCCCGTCCCGGCCGCCCAGAACTTCCTGATCAAGCCGTCCGGCCATCAGGGCGCCGGTAGCCCGTCGTATCCGAAGAAGGCGGAGTTCGACAAGGCGAAGAAGGTCGTCGCCGATGCGCGGGCGGAGGCGAAGAAGCAACTCGCCGCTCTGAAGCCGCAGTTGGAGACCGCCCGTAAGGCGGCCACCGCGTCCGACACGGCACTTCAGGCCGCGTACGGCATCGCTGATGCCGCCGGTGCGCCGCGTGGGCGTGGGCTGCTGGCGGGTCTGCAGAAGGCGCAGGTCGTCAAGGGTTCGGTGGCGGCGTTGACCGCGTTGGTGAAGGCGGGGGAGACCGCCGAGGCGGCGACCCGGGCGGCTGCCGCCGACAGTGAGACCGTCGCGCAGCGGGCGGTGGCGCAGAGCGCGCAGTCCAAGGCGGAGTTCCGGCGGGAGGCCGCGCGGACGGCCGAGGAGCAGGCCAAGGCCGCCTCGGACGCGGCCCTCATGCACCGGGACAACGCGAAGAAGGACAAGGAGACCGCGGAGGCGAAGCTCGCCGTCGCGCTGAAGGCGGAGGGTGACGCGAAGGCCGCCGCTGCCGACGCGCGGGCCAAGCGGCTCGCGGCCGAGGCGGAGGAGAAGACGGCCCTCGCGGAGCAGAAGAACGCTGCCGCGAAGCAGGCCGAGGCCAACCAGCACAAGGAGACGGCCCGGACCGAGGCCGCGAACGCGCAGACGTCCCGGGAGCAGGCTCAGGCCGCCGAGGCGACCGCGTCTGCCCGCCGCGACGACGCGGTGAAGGCCCGCGACAACGCGAAGGCGAAGCGGGACGACGCGTGGGAGGCGGAGCAGAAGGCCGACGCGTTGCGCGCGAAGGCGGACGCGAAGGAGGCGTACGCGCAGTCTCTGGACGCCGGGGACGCCGCTGACGCGGCGCGGGGTGCCGCTGACGAGGCCGACCGGCATGCCGGGGACGCTTCCGCTGCGGCGGGCCGTGCCCGTACGGCCGCCGACGCGGCGACGGAGGCCGCCGCCGATGCCGACGCCGCCGCGACCCGTGCCGAGGCTGCCGCCGGTCGGGCCCGTGCGAACGCGGACGGCGCCCAGGCGGCGAAGCTGCGCGCCGAGGCCGCGGTGAAGACGGCGACCTCCGCCGTCGCGGACGCCATCGAGGCGGCCCGGCACGCGGCTGCCGAAGCCGCTGCGGCCGTCGAGGCCGCCGACCGGGCCGGGGCGCTGGCCCGTACGGCCAAGACCGAGGCGAACGGGGCTCGCGAGGAGGCCGCCCGGGCGGTCGCCGCCTCGGCCAAGGCCGCCGGGTTCGCGTACGTCACCGCCCAGGCCGCCGCCGACGCCGGCGCGGCTGCGGTACAGGTCGCCGACCCCGCCAACGACGCGATCCAGATCGGTTCCGTGTACGCCGACACCGACCCGGCGGCGTCTCTGGTGGTCCTGACCGGGCAGGCGTCCAAGACGATCGCCGAGCAGCAGCGGGCCGTCGCCGAGGCGCACGCGCGCAACGCCGCCGCCGAGGCTTCGGCCGCGAAGAACCTCGCGGACCAGGCGAAGGGGGACGCGAAGCAGGCGTACATCCACGCCGCGAACGCCGCCGGGCACGCCTCGACGGCCCGGGGCTATGCCAAGGAGGCGCTCGGGTACTCGGCGGATGCGGCCAAGGCGGCTGCGGCGGCGTCCGCGTCGCTGACCCGGACGGTCGAGTACGACCGGCAGGCCGCGGCGGATGCGTCTGCCGCCGACGCCGCTGCCGGGCGGGCCGAGGGGTATGCCGCTTCGGCCCGGTCCTCCGCCGACCAGGCCGCGCTCGACGCCTCCGCGGCCCGGGACGCCGCTGCTCAGGCGGAGCAGGCGGCCAAAGACGCCCGCGCCGCCGCCGACCGCGCAGATGTGGCCGCGACCGAGGCTGAGCAGGCCGCGAAGGATGCGGACAAGTACGCGAAGGAGGCGCAGCAGGCAGCGGAGTCCGCCGAACGTAAGGGAGCCAACGAGCAGGTTGCTGCTGGTGCGGGTACCGGTATCGGAGGTGTCTTCTACGTTCTCGATGAAGAGAAGACACAGTTCGTCTCGGCGAAGCAGATCGGTGAGTGCCCGTCCACAGCTCCTCTTGTCGGTTGTGACGCCCGTTACGAGCTGCGTGTGGATGTCGTTGCCGACTTCTATCTGTGCGGAGACAGGGATGCGCTCGCGACGGCTCAGGGCTGCCCCAAGGGGGCTTGGCGCTGGCTCTACGAAACGACCCTGAAAGACCAGGCGACCGAGTGGGCTCACCATTTTTCCGGCGGTGAGATCATCAGAATCGGTTGGCAGAACCTTTTCGGTGAAACGCTCGGCACGGTTCTGTACAACATCATCCTCGGGGACGCGATCAAGTGCTTCCACGGAAGCAAGAGCGCCTGCGCATGGACCGCGGCCATCTTCATTCCGCTCGGCAGACCGCTCGCATCCCTCTCGGATGCCGTCAAGGCATTGGATGCCGCGGTACGGACCGGCATCGGATTCGAGGATGCGTGGAAGGGGCTGCGTGCCCTCAAGCTGTCCGACGACGTAGTCGAGGGCATCGGTGCGAAAATCCTGGACGATCTGGTCAGGACGTGCACGAAAAGCCCGCGCCTGCTGGTGGTTCGCTCCAGTGGGAATGCTTGTGAAGGCATCATTGCGTATGGCTCCACTGAGCTGAGTCGTTTGGCTTATCGAGCCAGGGTTGCGGTCGGGTTCGGCCCGGGAAGGAATGTCGCGGTCGCGCGAGTGCCAGGCTGGAACGACGCCAAGACCGGGGACTTTGTGTACGGATTCAGCAAGGGCAAGGTCAACGGGGAAAAATATCACTCGGAGGATCACATCTTGGATCAACTCAAGGCGAAGGGTTTCAAACCGACCCAGATCGCCGAGTTGTACAGTGAACGAAGCCCTTGCGGAGCCTGTGCGCCTGTACTGGAGTCCGTCCTCAAACCTGGAACCCCGATCAGTTGGTCCGTTCCTCACGGGGAAGGGTCTGCCGCTCTCTTGCAGAAGTACATCCGGGCGTTCGGAGGTTGAGAGAAGGAGAAGTGGTGTCCGAGTACGGTTTCGACTACCACGATGCGTCGGACGAGGTCGTTGCCATCAGGGTTGAACTTGCCGATCAGGCGTGTACCGAGCTGCGGCGGGCGGGCCTGCCCGTGTTTCTGTACGACTCCCGAGTCGAGGAACGTGCCGGTGCGGTGGTCTATGTGGATCGTGGCGCAGATGTGGTGTGCGGCGTGTCGGTGGGGTGGAGTTGCGACCCGGACATGATCCAAGCCGCCGCCGACAGTCTTCAAAGAGGTGATTCAGCAGCGTCGATCAGTAGATATCCCGGAGTGGTCGCCATGCATATGCGTGGTGCGCTGATCGGGATTCTGACGTCAGCCGGGTTTACGGCGGTGGCCGACGACGACCTGAACCCGGACCATGTTCAAGTGCTGGGAAGGGAATCCGTCTGAGGAAGACATGGATACCTGTCGGCGAGATCTGTACCCGGACGTGGTTGCTTCGGGAAGCCTCGGGGCGGCTGTGCGGGAGACCGCGCGGCGGCGTGGACTCGATGCCGGGGTTCCCGTTTGGGCCGCTGATGACGTCACCGTCGAGACGGTGAGGGGGTACGTGTCGGTCGATCCGTCCGACGAGGTGCGGCTCTTTCGGGTGCGCGTCCATATCCCCGATTTCTCCTGGGAGATCGGGGGGACGGACGACCTCGCGCTTCTCGTCGACGTGATCGCCGCGTGGCGGGACGGTGTGCCGCTGGATGTGCTGTCGGCACGGTTCCCCTTCCTGGAGCTGGGGGAACTCGCCGAGGCGCTGGCCCGCGGCGAACCCACCGCTGCCCAGTGGACCGGCCTTCTGTCCTCCGGCTTCGGCCCCGGAGGGCTCCTGCGCCGCCTGCACCGGGACGATGTGCTCCGGACCGCCTTCCCGACGGTCACGCATGGTGCCGTGCGTCTGAGAGTAGACCCGATGAATGCGGCGAGCCGCCAGGTGCTGGTGCGTGAGCTGCGTGAAGGGTGCTACGAGGTCGCGCGGCTTCCTGGCGCGGCCTGGGTGGAGGTCTCGGACACCGGCCTCGTCTCTTGGCTGAGGGCAGCGTTGGACGTTCCGCGGGGCCCAGCCTGACGGATTTGGTGGTTGTGTCCAAAGGGTCCCCTCGGGGGCGGGGCGGTGCCATGATGAGGTGTATGGCTGAGGGGGAAGCAGTGGCCGGATCGGGTGTGCGGGTTCGGCTGGACGGTAGTCGGGGCGACGTCGGGGCGCTGAAGGCGTGGCTGGAGCGGGAGGAGCCGCTCGGGAGGCTGGTGCGTGAGGGGAAGCTGAGGATCGAGGAGCGCGCCCGGGGTGGTGAGGGGCGTGAACACATGGGGGTGGAGCTGGAGTTGGTGCTTCAGCTCGTCGAAGGGGTCGTCGCCACGGGGACGTTGCTGGGGTGGACCAAGCGGTCCGTGGACTCGTGGAAGGAGAACCGGCGGCAGGTGGAGCGGGGGACCACGCTTCCCGAGCCGCGGGTCGAGCCGTTCTCCGGTCCGCGTGCCGAGCCGTTCTCCGGTCCGCGCGCCGAGCCGCTGTCCGAGCCGCCTTCCGGTCCGCGTGCCGAACCTCTCCCCGACCCCCGCATCGAACCGCCCTCCGATCCGTTGGACCCCGATCGGGAATAGCCCGTGAGCGGCTACGACCCGCGTGGCAAGGTCAATCGGGCGCTGATCGTGGGTGTCTCCGAGTACGACCACACCCGGGCGGACGGGGACGAGGACGGTGTGGCCGGGCATCTGCCGGCTGTGCGGCACAACCGCAAGGGGTTCGGGGATGTGCTGCGGCGGGGCGGGGTGTTCGCGCCGGACGCGGTCGCGGCGTACGCCTCGCCTTCGCAGGATGACTTCTCGGAGGCGTTGCGGCGGGCCACGCGGGAGGCGGACGGGCTGCTGCTGTTCTACTTCGCGGGGCACGGGATCGTGTCCACGTCGGGGGAGCAGCTGTTCCTCCAGATGCGCAACGCCCGGCTGGTCCGGGGGAAGGGCGACGCGTTCTCCGGCGCCGTCCGCTTCAGCGACGTCCTCGCCGAACTCGCCGCGAGCAGGGCCGAACGCGTGATGGTGATCCTGGACTGCTGCTACGCGGGCAACGCGGCCGGCCTCTGGCACCGCCTCGACGACCACCGGCGCCGCCGCGAGATCCTGCTCCTGATGAGCGTGCAGTCCAACCGGCTCATCGACCCGGGCGACCACAGCAGGCCCACGCCGTTCACCCATGAGCTGATCCAAGTCCTGGGCGGAGAAGGGGAGTTGTGGCTGTCGGGGGTGTACGAGGGACTGAAGGGGCGGATGCGGGACGCCCAGGTCCGTACGCTCTCCAAGGACGTCCAGGCACCCCAGGCGGAGTGGGAACAGGGCGAGGACGTGCTCCTCGGGGCGACAGGCCGGCCGGCGCCCGCACCCGTACCCCAACAGCCCCCACCCGTACGGAGTTTGCTCCGGCGCGTCAACCGCCTCGCCCTCACCCTCCTGCTGGCCCTCGCCGCGACCGCCACCGGCGCCGGTGCCATCGCCGTCCTCGCCGACGACGATGCCCCCTGCGCCCCGCCCCTGCACTTACGCCTCCTCACCGACCCCGACCTCGAACCCGCCCTGACCGACGCCGCGAACACCTACACCGCGTCGGACGCCAACTCCCGTGACGGCTGCCGGACCAGCGGCATCGGCGTGTACAGCGCCCGCTCCGCCGACGTCGTCAACACCCTGCGGGGCCGTACGGACTTCTGGCAGCGGCCCCGGGACAACGCCGACCCGCAGCGTGACGTCGGCCCGCAGCCCGACATCTGGATCCCCGCGACCCGCGCCGACTTCGACCGGGCGAAACCCGAGCCCGAGGACCGCACCTTCGCCCAACTCGCGCCCGTGGGCGGCCCCTTGGCGTACTCGCCGCTCGTCCTGGCCGCCCCCGGCGCCGACTTCGACCAGCTCACCTCCCGCCCGCTCGCCCGGATGGTCGCCGACGCGGAGGCCGACGGCACCGAAGTCCGGCGCCCCGACCCGGAGTTCACCGATGCCGCACTGCTCGCGACCATGGGCCTGTACGCGGAATCCACCGACACCCGCGCCGCCGAACGCCGGATCGCGCACCCCGGAGCGCTCGCGCGCGGCGGCGTCGACCTGCTGTGCGCGGACGACCGAAGCGCCGCCCTCGTACCGGAGTTCGCCCTGTACGCCGACTGCCCCGGCGGCGGCTGGACCCGCCGCACCGCCCTCTACCCCGACGACGTCCCCGGCCTCGCGCCCCTGTTCGTCCGGGTGACCTGGGACGACGGCGACCGGGACGCCGACGCGCGCGCCGACGCCGTGGAGGGGTTCCGGCGCTGGCTCACCGGGCCGGAGGGGCGCGCGGTGCTCGGCGAACACGGGTTCCGCTCGCCGGACGCCCCCCACCCGCTGCTCGGCACGACCGCGCCCGGCGTCCTGCCCAACCCCGGTGACCTGGGCAGACTCGCCGAGGCGTCCGCGATGGGCGCCGTCCTCGACCGGTACCGCAACGCGCGCGGGCCCGGCCGGGTGCTGTTCCTGCTCGACAGCTCCGGGTCCATGGACAACCTCTGGAAAGGGCCCAGCGGCGGGCCGGGCCTGGTGCAGCAGTCGCTGGGCGGGCTCGGGGAGAAGGGCGACCGGTACGGGGTGTGGGCGGTCGCCGGGACCGGCGGCCGTACGCACACCGAGCTGCTGCCGTTCGGCCAGCACAAGCGAGCCGATGCCGAGCGGGCGTTGACCGCCGCGCGGGCCGCGGGAGTTCAGGACGCCGAAGCCGATCCGCACCGGGCGCTCAGGGACGCGCTGGAGTTCATGCGACGGCAGGGCGCCGACAGCCAACGACCCACGCTCGTCGTCTACTTGACCGACGACGAGGACAACAACCGGCTGTCCGGGCGCAACCTCGACGACCTCCTCGGGCTCGCCCGGGGCGCGAAAGTACCGGTGACCATGGTGTCGCTGGTGACCGGCGGGTGCGAGGCGGGACGGGTCGACGCGGTCATCTCCCTCGCCGCGCAAGGGCGTTGCCTGGACCCGGGAGACGATCTGGGGGCGGCGCTGCGGGACGAGGTCGCGCGGACGGGGACGGGGGAGGGGTGATGGAGAGGAGAGCGCCGATCATGAGAAGGCCGCGGCCCACAACTCCCGTACACCTCACCGCCGTTCTCCTCGCCCTGGCCACCCTCTCCGCCTGCACCCCCACCTCCACCCCCACCCCCGACACCCGCCCCGCCGACCAGTCCTCGCGGCTCATCGTCGTGGCCAGTGGGCGGGACGTCACCGACGGCACCCGGCAGCGCCTCATCGACGCCTGGAACGCCCGGCAGGGTGCCGACGGCTATCAGGCGCAGCTCGTCGAGCTGCCCGGGTCGGCGGATCAGCAACGCGGGCAGCTGCTGGGCGCGTTGCAGTCGGGGAGCGCCTCGTACGACGTCGTCAACCTCGATGTCACCTGGGTGCCGGAGTTCGCCGACGCGGACCTCGTCCAGCCGCTGCCGCAGAGCGCGGTGAGCGATGCCGGGGACATCGTCGAGGCGGTGGACGAGACGTCCATGTGGGACGGGAAGCGGTACGCGGTGCCGTTCAACAGCGATGTGGGGCTGCTGTACTACCGGCGCGACCATGTGGGCGATCTGCGCGCGGGTGCCGGCTGGGACGACGTACTCGACGAGATCGACGCGCTGAACCGGGCGCGGCCCCCGGGCTGGAAGGCCGGCTGGACCACGCAGCTCGCCCCCTACGAAGGGCGGACCGTCAACGCGGTCGAGGCGTTCTCCAGTGCCGTCGAGGGGCTGGAGATCACCGACGGGCGCGGGCGGTACCGGGCCACCGAGGAGCAACTCGGGAAGGGGGTCGCGGAGTTGAAGAGGCGTGCGCTGTCCGCGTACGTCCTGCCGCACGCGTACACCTCCAACGAGGACGCCTCCCTCAGCGACTTCACCCAGGGGCAGACCTCCTTCCTGCGCAACTGGCCTTACGCGTACCCGGCGTTGCGCGCGGCCTTCAAGGACCGGCTCGGGGTCGCGCCGCTGCCCGGCAAGGCCGTCCTCGGCGGCCAGAACCTCGCGATGACCCGGTCCGTATCCGGTGAGAAAGCCCTCAGGGCAACGGAGTTGATCAGGTTCCTCACCGACGACGACAGCGAACGCTGCCTCCTCGAAGCCGGTTTCGCCGCGACCCGCCGCTCTTCCTACGACGAGGCGACCCGCTGCACCCACGTGGACCGCTCCACCGGCGAGGGAGCCGCCCAGAACGCCCGCACCCCCGACCAGATCCACTTCACCCGCGACATCCTCCTCCCCGCCCTCGGCAACGCCGTCCAACGCCCCCGCACCCCCCTGTACGGCGCCGTCACCCAGACCCTCATCGACGAACTGGGCCCCCTCTTCGACAGCCGCACCGACGCGTCCGGAGTCGCCGCAGCCCTTCACGAGGCCCTGGAACGTGAACTGCCCTAGCGGCCCCGATGCCGGTCGTGGATCACCGCGAGGGCGTACGCGATCCGTGGTTCCAGCAGGTCGGGGCGGTGGTGGTAGCGGGAGCGGATGCCTCGGTAGTCGAGGGCGGGGCGGGTGCCGGGGGATCGCCAGCGGGTTCGTTCGGGGGCCTTCAGGTCGTCGAGGTCGAGGTCGGGGTCGGGGAGGTCGTCGAAGAGGAGGGCGAGGGCCAGCATGACGAGGACGTAGAGGAGGACCAAGGGGAACGTGAGGATGTAGAGGTACCAGGCGTAGGACGTGCCCTGGCGGGCCGTGAGGGTGGGGAAGGTGATGACGGTCACCGTCCAGCGGACCCGGCGCGGCCAGGGCAGGAAGCGGCGGGGGTGGCGCATGACGCGGGCCAGGGGCGTGGTGTCGGGGGCCAGGATGTCGTACACGTGCCGGTGGGAGTCCGGGACGGCGGTGATCGTGCAGAGGGGGGTGCCGGAACCGGCGTCATAGAGGGTGTGGAGGGGGTCGCCGGTGAGGGAAGCGGAGGCCAGGGCGAGGGGGGTGGCGTCGGGGACGCGGGTGAGGATCACGTAGGGCAGGTGGTCCCGGGTGACCGAGAATCTGTGCGACGACCGTCTCGGCATGCGTGTCCCCCGCGTTTGAGCTGCGTCACTCTCGGGGTATGCTCCCCGACTCGATTGGCGGAGCCGGTGCCCCGTATGGCAGACTAGCGGGGTTGCTCGGTCGAGTGTTGATGCTGCGCGCCTCCCGCCGGGAGGACCGGAAGCGAGTCCCACAGTACTCGTCGCCTTAACTGCCCAGAAGGGCAGCGCTGGGGCGGACGTACGGGAATCTTTCGGGAAGTGCGGTGCGGCACCGGCCAGGAGCTCGGTGGAAATCCTCGTGAGTGGATGGTCCCGATGGGGACTTTTTGTCAGCGAGGGCGCGACACGCCCGACCGCGTGGGTCGGAGCGGGGAGCACGGAACACCGGGTTCCGGAGCGAAGAGACAGGACTACTGAGTAGCCATGGCGGGACAGAAGATCCGCATCCGGCTCAAGGCCTACGACCACGAGGTCATCGACTCCTCGGCGAAGAAGATCGTCGAGACGGTGACCCGCACTGGTGCGTCGGTCGCGGGCCCGGTGCCGCTGCCCACTGAGAAGAACGTGTACTGCGTCATCAAGTCGCCGCACAAGTACAAGGACTCGCGCGAGCACTTCGAGATGCGCACGCACAAGCGCCTGATCGACATTCTCGACCCGACGCCCAAGACCGTTGACTCTCTGATGCGACTCGACCTCCCGGCCGGTGTCGACATCGAGATCAAGCTCTGAAGGCCGGTGATCTGAGTAATGGCTAAGCAGATCAAGGGCATCCTGGGCGAGAAGCTCGGCATGACGCAGGTGTGGGACGAGAACAACCGTGTTGTTCCGGTCACCGTCGTCAAGGCCGGCCCCAACGTCGTCACCCAGGTCCGCACGAACGACGTCGACGGCTACGAGTCGGTCCAGATCGCCTTCGGCGAGATCGACCCGCGCAAGGTGAACAAGCCCCTCAAGGGCCACTTCGCCAAGGCCGACGTCACGCCCCGTCGCCACCTCGTCGAGATCCGCACCGCGGACGCCTCCGAGTACACGCTGGGCCAGGAGATCTCCGCCGAGGTCTTCGAGGCCGGCGTGAAGGTCGACGTCACCGGCAAGAGCAAGGGCAAGGGCTTCGCCGGTGTCATGAAGCGTCACAACTTCAAGGGCCTCGGCGCCGGTCACGGCACCCAGCGCAAGCACCGCTCGCCCGGCTCCATCGGTGGCTGCGCCACCCCGGGCCGCGTGTTCAAGGGCCTCCGCATGGCGGGTCGCATGGGCAACGAGCGCGTCACCACCCAGAACCTGACCGTCCACGCCGTTGACGCGGAGAAGGGTCTGCTGCTCATCAAGGGCGCTGTCCCCGGTCCGAACGGCGGCCTCGTCCTGGTCCGCACCGCGGCCAAGGGGGCCTGAGGTACCGATGAGCACTGTTGACATCCTTTCGCCTGCCGGCGAGAAGACCGGAAGCGTCGAACTCCCCGCGGAGATCTTCGGCGTGGAGAAGGTCAGCATCCCGCTGATCCACCAGGTCGTCGTCGCGCAGAACGCGGCTGCCCGCCAGGGCACGCACAAGACCAAGACCCGTGGCGAAGTCCGTGGTGGTGGCAAGAAGCCTTACCGCCAGAAGGGCACCGGCCGCGCCCGTCAGGGCTCGACCCGCGCGCCGCAGTTCGCCGGCGGTGGCGTCGTGCACGGCCCCCAGCCGCGCGACTACTCGCAGCGGACGCCCAAGAAGATGAAGGCCGCGGCCCTGCGCCACGCCCTCACCGACCGGGCCCGCCACAACCGCATCCACGTCGTCACCGGCGTGATCGCGGGCGAGACCCCCTCCACGAAGGCCGCCAAGACGCTGTTCGGCAAGATCTCGGAGCGCAAGAACCTGCTCCTGGTCGTCGACCGCGCCGACGAGGCCGCGTGGCTGTCCGCCCGCAACCTGCCCCAGGTGCACATCCTGGAGCCGGGCCAGCTGAACACGTACGACGTGATCGTTTCGGACGACGTGGTCTTCACCCAGGCCGCGCTTGAGTCCTTCGTGTCCGGCCCGAAGGCCAATGACATCGAAGGGACTGAGGTCTGATGGCCATCCGTCACCCCTCCATCGCCGCCAAGGCCGCCAAGGCCGCGAAGGCCGCGCGCGTCGCCAAGGCGAAGCGCCACGAGGCCGAGGGCAAGAACACCGTCGTCACTCCGGTCAGCAAGTCCTTCACGGACCCCCGTGACGTGCTGCTGAAGCCGGTCGTGTCGGAGAAGAGCTACGCGCTCCTCGACGAGGGCAAGTACACCTTCATCGTCGCGCCCGGCTCCAACAAGACCCAGATCAAGCAGGCCGTCCAGGCGGTCTTCTCGGTCAAGGTCACCGGCGTCAACACGATCAACCGCCAGGGCAAGCGCAAGCGCACCAAGACCGGTTTCGGTAAGCGTGCCGACAGCAAGCGCGCGATCGTGACCCTGGCCGAGGGCGACCGTATCGACATCTTCGGCGGTCCGACCGCGTAAGCGGGTCGGATCGTCCGATATCGGACGAGGACTGAGAAATGGGAATCCGCAAGTACAAGCCGACTACGCCGGGCCGTCGTGGCTCCAGCGTCGCCGACTTCGTCGAGGTCACGCGGTCCACGCCGGAGAAGTCGCTGGTCCGCCCGCTGCACAGCAAGGGCGGTCGTAACAACTCCGGTCGTGTGACCGTTCGCCACCAGGGTGGCGGACACAAGCGCGCCTACCGCGTGATCGACTTCCGTCGTCACGACAAGGACGGCGTGCCGGCGAAGGTCGCGCACATCGAGTACGACCCCAACCGCACCGCGCGCATCGCGCTGCTGCACTACGCCGACGGCGAGAAGCGCTACATCCTCGCCCCGCGCAACCTCCAGCAGGGCGACCGCGTCGAGAACGGTGCCGGGGCCGACATCAAGCCCGGCAACAACCTGGCGCTGCGCAACATCCCGGTCGGTACCACGATCCACGCGATCGAGCTCCGCCCCGGTGGCGGCGCCAAGTTCGCCCGCTCCGCCGGTACCTCGGTGCAGCTGCTCGCGAAGGAGGGCTCGATGGCCCACCTTCGCATGCCGTCCGGTGAGATCCGCCTGGTCGACCAGCGCTGCCGCGCCACGGTCGGCGAGGTCGGCAACGCCGAGCAGAGCAACATCAACTGGGGCAAGGCCGGCCGTAAGCGCTGGTTGGGCGTCCGCCCGACCGTGCGTGGTGTGGCGATGAACCCGGTCGACCACCCGCACGGTGGTGGTGAGGGCAAGACCTCCGGTGGTCGCCACCCGGTCTCCCCGTGGGGTCAGAAGGAAGGTCGTACTCGTTCGCCCAAGAAGGCGTCGAACAAGTACATCGTCCGCCGCCGCAAGACGAACAAGAAGCGCTAGGAGCGGGTTTAGATGCCGCGCAGTCTCAAGAAGGGACCCTTCGTCGACGGCCACCTGATCAAAAAGGTGGACGCCCAGAACGAAGCCGGTTCCAAGAACGTCATCAAGACCTGGTCCCGTCGCTCGATGATCATCCCCAGCATGCTGGGTCACACGATCGCGGTGCACAACGGCAAGACCCACATCCCGGTGTTCGTCACCGAGTCGATGGTCGGCCACAAGCTCGGCGAGTTCTCGCCGACGCGCACCTTCCGGGGTCACGTCAAGGACGACCGGAAGTCGAAGCGCCGCTAGCAGCGGATCGCATCAGACACGTAAGTAACTGAGAGGGACAACCATGGAAGCCAGGGCCCAGGCGCGGTACATCCGCGTTACGCCCATGAAGGCCCGCCGCGTGGTGGACCTTATCCGTGGCATGGACGCCACGGAGGCTCAGGCGGTCCTGCGATTCGCCCCGCAGGCCGCTTCCGAGCCCGTCGGCAAGGTGCTGGACAGCGCCATCGCCAACGCCGCTCACAACTACGACCACACCGACGCCACGTCGCTGTTCATCAGCGAGGCGTACGTCGACGAGGGCCCGACCCTGAAGCGGTTCCGTCCGCGCGCCCAGGGCCGTGCCTACCGGATCCGCAAGCGGACCAGCCACATCACCGTGGTCGTCAGCAGCAAGGAAGGAACCCGGTAATGGGCCAGAAGGTTAACCCGCATGGGTTCCGGCTCGGCATCACCACGGACTTCAAGTCCCGGTGGTACGCCGACAAGTCGTACAAGGAGTACGTCGGCGAGGACGTCGCCATCCGTCGGATGATGACGTCCGGCATGGAGCGCGCCGGTATCTCGAAGGTGGAGATCGAGCGCACCCGTGACCGCGTCCGGGTGGACATCCACACCGCGCGTCCCGGCATCGTCATCGGCCGCCGCGGCGCCGAGGCCGACCGCATCCGCGGTGACCTGGAGAAGCTGACCAAGAAGCAGGTCCAGCTCAACATCCTTGAGGTCAAGAACCCGGAGACGGACGCTCAGCTGGTGGCCCAGGCCGTCGCCGAGCAGCTCTCCTCCCGCGTCTCCTTCCGTCGGGCCATGCGCAAGAGCATGCAGTCCGCCATGAAGGCCGGCGCCAAGGGCATCAAGATCCAGTGCGGTGGCCGTCTCGGCGGCGCCGAGATGTCCCGCTCGGAGTTCTACCGCGAGGGCCGTGTGCCCCTGCACACGCTCCGCGCGAACGTCGACTACGGCTTCTTCGAGGCCAAGACGACCTTCGGCCGGATCGGTGTGAAGGTCTGGATCTACAAGGGCGACGTCAAGAACATCGCCGAGGTCCGCGCCGAGAACGCCGCCGCCCGCGCCGGCAACCGTCCGGCCCGTGGCGGTGGCAACGACCGCCCGGCCCGCGGTGGTCGCGGTGGCGAGCGTGGCGGTCGCGGCCGTAAGCCGCAGCAGGCTGCCGGCGCCGAGGCCCCCGTGGCCGAGGCCCCCGCCGCCGCTCCGGCCGAGAGCACCGGAACGGAGAGCTGACCGACATGCTGATCCCCCGTAGGGTCAAGCACCGTAAGCAGCACCACCCCAAGCGGGACGGCGCTGCCAAGGGCGGCACGCAGGTGTCGTTCGGCGAGTACGGCATTCAGGCCATCACCCCGGCCTACGTGACGAACCGTCAGATCGAGGCCGCTCGTATCGCCATGACGCGTCACATCAAGCGTGGCGGCAAGGTCTGGATCAACATCTACCCGGACCGTCCCCTCACCAAGAAGCCCGCCGAGACCCGCATGGGTTCCGGTAAGGGTTCCCCGGAGTGGTGGATCGCCAACGTCAAGCCCGGACGCGTGATGTTCGAGCTGTCGTACCCCAACGAGAAGATCGCCCGTGAGGCGCTGACCCGCGCGGCCCACAAGCTGCCGATGAAGTGCCGGATCGTCAAGCGCGAGGCAGGTGAAGCGTGATGTCGGCCGGTACCAAGGCGTCCGAGCTGCGCGAGCTGGGCAACGAGGAGCTTCTCGCGAAGCTCCGCGAGGCCAAGGAAGAGCTGTTCAACCTCCGCTTCCAGGCGGCGACGGGTCAGCTCGAGAACCACGGCCGGCTGAAGGCCGTCCGTAAGGACATCGCGCGGATCTACACCCTGATGCGTGAGCGCGAGCTGGGCATCGAGACGGTGGAGAGCGCCTGATGAGCGAGAACAACGTGACTGAGCAGACCGCAGAGGCCCGCGGCTTCCGCAAGACCCGTGAGGGTCTCGTCGTCAGCGACAAGATGGACAAGACCGTCGTCGTCGCCGTCGAGGACCGCGTCAAGCACGCTCTGTACGGCAAGGTCATCCGCCGTACGAACAAGCTCAAGGCCCACGACGAGCAGAACGCCGCCGGCGTCGGCGACCGTGTCCTCCTGATGGAGACCCGGCCGCTGTCCGCCACGAAGCGGTGGCGCGTCGTCGAGATCCTCGAAAAGGCCAAGTAAATCTCCTGCGGGCATCCCCGCAGGACGGTTCCGCCAGGCTCCGGGAGCCGCTCGCTGAGCGGCTCCCGGGGAACCGGCAGACACACAGGAGATAGACGTGATCCAGCAGGAGTCGCGACTGCGCGTCGCCGACAACACTGGTGCGAAGGAAATCCTTTGCATCCGTGTGCTCGGTGGCTCCGGTCGCCGCTACGCGGGCATCGGTGACGTCATCGTTGCCACCGTCAAGGACGCGATCCCGGGCGGCAACGTGAAGAAGGGCGACGTCGTCAAGGCGGTCGTCGTGCGCACCGTCAAGGAGCGCCGTCGTCCGGACGGCTCGTACATCCGCTTCGACGAGAACGCCGCCGTCATTCTGAAGAACGACGGTGACCCTCGTGGTACCCGCATCTTCGGCCCCGTCGGGCGTGAGCTGCGCGAGAAGAAGTTCATGAAGATCATCTCGCTGGCTCCGGAGGTGCTGTAAGCATGAAGATCAAGAAGGGCGACCTGGTCCAGGTCATCACCGGTAAGGACAAGGGCAAGCAGGGCAAGGTCATCGCGGCCTTCCCCCGCGAGGACCGCGTCCTGGTCGAGGGTGTCAACCGGGTCAAGAAGCACACCAAGGCCGGCCCGACCGCCAGCGGCTCGCAGGCCGGCGGCATCGTCACGACCGAGGCTCCGATCCACGTCTCCAACGTCCAGCTGGTCGTGGAGAAGGACGGCAAGAAGGTCGTCACGCGTGTCGGTTACCGCTTCGACGACGAGGGCAACAAGGTTCGCGTTGCCAAGCGGACGGGTGAGGACATCTGATGGCTACCACCACCACTCCGCGTCTCAAGACGAAGTACCGCGAGGAGATCGCGGGCAAGCTGCACGACGAGTTCAAGTACGAGAACGTCATGCAGATCCCCGGCCTCGTGAAGATCGTGGTCAACATGGGTGTCGGCGACGCCGCCCGTGACTCGAAGCTGATCGAGGGCGCGATCCGCGACCTCTCCACGATCACCGGCCAGAAGCCGCAGGTCACCAAGGCCCGCAAGTCCATCGCGCAGTTCAAGCTGCGTGAGGGCCAGCCGATCGGTGCCCACGTCACGCTCCGTGGCGACCGCATGTGGGAGTTCCTGGACCGCACCCTGTCGCTCGCGCTCCCGCGCATCCGCGACTTCCGCGGTCTGTCCCCCAAGCAGTTCGACGGCCGTGGCAACTACACCTTCGGTCTCACGGAGCAGGTCATGTTCCACGAGATCGACCAGGACAAGATCGACCGCGTCCGGGGTATGGACATCACCGTGGTCACCACGGCGACCAACGACGCTGAGGGCCGCGCGCTCCTTCGTCACCTCGGCTTCCCCTTCAAGGAGGCGTGAGCGAGATGGCGAAGAAGGCTCTGATCGCTAAGGCTGCTCGCAAGCCGAAGTTCGGTGTGCGCGCGTACACCCGCTGCCAGCGCTGCGGTCGTCCGCACTCCGTGTACCGCAAGTTCGGCCTGTGCCGTGTGTGCCTTCGTGAGATGGCTCACCGCGGCGAGCTGCCGGGCGTGACCAAGAGCTCCTGGTAGTCCCGTACTTCGGGATTCCAGAGGCTCTCGGTAAGCACTGGGCGTGTCAGGTGCCCACCTCTCCATGGCTTAGGCTGGGAGGGTTGGGCGCCTGACAGTCGCCCGATACGACTTACTACGCCGTAGGTCCCCGCACCGCACCCGTCCCGCCACCGAGTGGGGAGAGGGATGGCGCATACAGGAAACCCCGGCGAGAGAGGCCGAAGGCCAATTCATGACCATGACTGATCCGATCGCAGACATGCTGACGCGTCTGCGGAACGCGAACTCGGCGTACCACGATTCCGTGACGATGCCGGCGTCCAAGATCAAGTCGCACATCGCGGAGATCCTCCAGCAGGAGGGCTTCATCACGGGCTGGAAGGTCGAGGACGCCGAGGTCGGCAAGAACCTCACCCTTGAGCTGAAGTTCGGCCCGAACCGTGAGCGCTCCATCGCGGGCATCAAGCGGATCTCCAAGCCCGGTCTCCGGGTGTACGCGAAGTCCACCTCCCTGCCGAAGGTGCTGGGCGGCCTCGGCGTGGCGATCATCTCCACGTCGCACGGGCTCCTCACCGACAAGCAGGCCGGCAAGAAGGGCGTGGGTGGGGAAGTCCTCGCCTACGTCTGGTAGCAGAAGGGAACGGAGGAAACAGCTATGTCGCGTATCGGCAAGCTCCCCATCGCGGTTCCCGCCGGCGTGGACGTCACCATCGACGGCCGCACGGTGAAGGTCAAGGGCCCCAAGGGCGAGCTGACCCACACCGTCGCAGCTCCGATCGACATCGCCAAGGGTGAGGACGGCGTGCTGAGCGTCACCCGCCCCAACGACGAGCGTCAGAGCAAGGCCCTGCACGGCCTGTCCCGCACGCTGGTGGCGAACATGATCACCGGCGTGACCCAGGGTTACGTGAAGAAGCTCGAAATCAGCGGTGTCGGTTACCGCGTGGCCGCGAAGGGCACGAGCCTCGAGTTCGCGCTCGGCTACAGCCACCCGATCGTCGTCGAGGCGCCCGAGGGCATCACCTTCAAGGTGGAGAACCCGACCCGCTTCCAGGTCGAGGGCATCGACAAGCAGAAGGTCGGCGAGGTTGCGGCCAACATCCGCAAGCTGCGCAAGCCCGACCCGTACAAGGCCAAGGGCGTCAAGTACGAGGGCGAAGTCATCCGCCGCAAGGTCGGAAAGGCGGGTAAGTAAGCCATGGCATACGGACAGAAGATCCTGAAGGGCGACGCCTACAAGCGCGCCGCGATCAAGCGCCGTCACCTGCGCATCCGCAAGCGGATCAACGGTACGGAAGAGCGTCCCCGTCTGGTCGTTACCCGCTCCAACCGCCACATCGTGGCCCAGGTGATCGACGACCTCAAGGGGCACACCCTGGCGTCGGCGTCCACCCTGGACACCTCGATCCGCGGTGGCGAGGGCGACAAGTCGGCCCAGGCCAAGCAGGTCGGTGCCCTGGTCGCCGAGCGCGCCAAGGCCGCCGGTGTCGAGGCCGTGGTGTTCGACCGTGGTGGCAACCAGTACGCCGGGCGCATCGCCGCCCTGGCGGACGCCGCCCGCGAAGCCGGGCTCAAGTTCTGAGCCGCTCGTAGCTAGCGGAAAGAGAGAGGTAATCCAATGGCTGGACCCCAGCGCCGTGGAAGCGGTGCCGGTGGCGGCGAGCGGCGGGACCGTAAGGGTCGTGACGGTGGCGCTGCCGCCGCCGAGAAGACCGCGTACGTCGAGCGTGTCGTCGCGATCAACCGTGTCGCCAAGGTTGTCAAGGGTGGTCGTCGCTTCAGCTTCACTGCGCTCGTCGTAGTGGGCGACGGTGACGGCACCGTGGGTGTCGGTTACGGCAAGGCCAAGGAGGTGCCGGCCGCCATCGCCAAGGGTGTTGAGGAGGCCAAGAAGCACTTCTTCAAGGTCCCCCGTATCCAGGGCACCATCCCGCACCCGATCACGGGCGAGAAGGCCGCGGGCGTCGTCCTGCTCAAGCCTGCCTCCCCCGGTACCGGCGTCATCGCCGGTGGTCCGGTGCGTGCCGTGCTGGAGTGCGCGGGCGTGCACGACATCCTGTCGAAGTCGCTCGGCTCGTCCAACGCGATCAACATCGTCCACGCGACGGTGGAGGCCCTCAAGGGTCTCCAGCGTCCGGAGGAGATCGCGGCTCGCCGTGGCCTCCCCCTGGAGGACGTCGCCCCCGCGGCTCTGCTGCGGGCGCGTGCCGGGGCTGGTGCTGCGTAATGGCCCGCCTCAAGATCACGCAGACGAAGTCCTACATCGGCAGCAAGCAGAACCACCGTGACACGCTGCGTTCGCTCGGGCTCAAGCGCCTGAACGACGTGGTCGTCAAGGAGGACCGCCCCGAGTTCCGCGGCATGGTGCACACCGTCCGCCACCTCGTGACGGTCGAGGAGGTCGACTGATCATGGCGGAGAACAGCCCGCTCAAGATCCACAACCTCCGTCCGGCCCCCGGCGCCAAGACCGCCAAGACCCGTGTCGGTCGTGGTGAGGCGTCGAAGGGTAAGACGGCCGGTCGTGGTACCAAGGGCACGAAGGCCCGTTACCAGGTTCCGGAGCGCTTCGAGGGTGGCCAGATGCCCCTCCACATGCGTCTCCCGAAGCTGAAGGGCTTCAAGAACCCGTTCAAGACCGAGTTCCAGGTCGTGAACCTCGACAAGCTGGCGGCCCTCTACCCCGAAGGTGGCGAGGTCACCGTCGAGGACCTGGTCGCCAAGGGCGCGGTTCGCAAGAACAGCCTCGTCAAGGTCCTCGGTCAGGGTGAGCTCTCCGTGGCGCTGCAGGTGACGGTCGACGCCGTCTCCGGCTCCGCCAAGGAGAAGATCACCGCTGCCGGCGGCACGGTCACCGAGCTCGTCTGATCACCTCAGGCGTCTCGATGACATGAGCGATCCCGACCGGGGATACCCCACAAAAGGGGTATCCCCGGTCGGTCGTTCCAGAGGGGGCAGTGTCGCCGGTAAGGTGGCCTGCGCTGTCTGTTATTCAGCACCGTCGTTACCCAACCGTCGAACCTCAGACCGTCACCCTTGACGCAGATGCGCGGGGGTCGCAGGAGGCACCGTGCTCACCGCGTTCGCCCGGGCGTTCAAGACGCCCGACCTGCGCAAGAAGCTGCTCTTCACGCTCGGTATCGTCGTGGCCTACCGGGTCGGTACCCACGTCCCGATCCCCGGCGTCGACTACAAGTCCGTCCAGCAGTGCGTGGACGAGGCGTCCGGCAACCAGAGCCTCTTCGGGCTGATCAACATGTTCAGCGGCGGCGCGCTGCTCCAGATCACGATCTTCGCGCTGGGGATCATGCCGTACATCACGGCGAGCATCATCCTCCAGCTGCTGACCGTCGTGATCCCGCGCCTGGAAGCCCTCAAGAAGGAGGGTCAGGCCGGTACCGCGAAGATCACGCAGTACACCCGCTACCTGACCGTGGCGCTCGCCATCCTCCAGGGCACCGGCCTCGTCGCCACCGCCCGCAGCGGCTCGCTCTTCTCCGGCTGCTCGGTCGCGAACAGCATCGTCCCGAACCGCGACATCTTCACCACCATCGTCATGGTGGTCTGCATGACCGCCGGCACCGCCCTCGTCATGTGGCTCGGTGAGCTCATCACCGACCGCGGCATCGGCAACGGCATGTCGATCCTCATGTTCATCTCGATCGCCGCGACCTTCCCGTCCGCGCTGTGGGCCATCAAGAAGCAGGGCACCCTGGCCGGCGGCTGGATCGAGTTCGGCACCGTCATCGCCGTCGGCCTCGTCATGGTCGGCCTCGTCGTCCTGGTCGAGCAGGCCCAGCGCCGCATCCCCGTCCAGTACGCGAAGCGCATGATCGGCCGCCGGTCCTACGGCGGTACGTCGACCTACATCCCCCTCAAGGTGAACCAGGCGGGCGTCATCCCCGTCATCTTCGCCTCGTCGCTGCTCTACATCCCGGCGCTCATCGTCCAGTTCTCCAACTCGCAGGCCGGGTGGGCGACCTGGGTGACGACGAACCTCGCCAACACCCGGGCCGGGGTGCACATCGCGCTCTACTTCCTGCTCATCGTGTTCTTCGCCTTCTTCTACGTGGCCATCTCCTTCAACCCCGAAGAAGTCGCGGACAACATGAAGAAGTATGGTGGCTTCATCCCGGGCATCCGGGCTGGCCGACCGACCGCTGAGTACCTTTCCTACGTACTCAACCGGATCACCTGGCCGGGCTCGCTGTACTTGGGTCTGATTGCTCTCGTCCCGACGATGGCGTTGGCTGGTTTCGGGGCAGACCAGAACTTCCCGTTCGGCGGTACCAGCATCCTGATCATCGTGGGTGTCGGTCTGGAGACCGTGAAGCAGATCGAGAGCCAGCTCCAGCAGCGCAATTACGAAGGGTTCCTCCGCTGATGCGAATCGTCCTCGTCGGGCCGCCGGGCGCCGGGAAGGGAACGCAGGCCGCGTTCCTGGCCAAGAACCTGTCGATCCCGCACATCTCCACGGGCGACCTCTTCCGCGCCAACATCAGCCGGCAGACCGACCTCGGGAAACTCGCGAAGTCCTACATGGACGCGGGCAACCTGGTACCGGACGAGGTCACCATCGGGATGGCCAAGGACCGCATGGAACAGCCGGACGCCGAGGGCGGGTTCCTCCTCGACGGCTTCCCGCGCAACGTCTCGCAGGCCGAGTCGCTCGACGAGATGCTCCGTACCGAGTCCATGAAGCTGGACGCGGTGCTGGACCTGGAGGTCCCCGAGGAGGAGGTCGTCAAGCGGATCGCCGGGCGGCGGATCTGCCGCGAGGACTCCAGCCACGTCTTCCACGTGACGTACAGCCCGCCGAAGCGTGACGGGGTCTGCGACGTCTGCGGGGGCGAGCTGTACCAGCGTGACGACGACTCCGAGGACACCGTGCGCAAGCGGCTGGAGGTCTACCACACGCAGACCGAGCCGATCATCGACTACTACAAGACCCAGGGGCTGGTCGTCACCATCTCCGCGCTGGGCAAGGTCGACGAGGTCACGGCGCGGGCCATGGAAGCACTGCGGCGCGACTAGGCTCGACCACCCGCATCCCGGAAGCCCCCGGTGTCCCTCAGGGACGCCGGGGGCTTCTTGGCGCGTGCTTTGCCGGACCATCGAATAATCATGGACACGCAAGATCCCCGTCTGTAGGGTCGTGCCGATCAACGGGGGAAACGGTGGTCACAACTTCCGTATGCCCCCGTGCAGTTGGGCCTTTTCCAGGCCCTCAACGGGGAGAAACACATGAAGACTCTGCTCAAGAGCGGTGGCATCGTCGCCGCGTCCGCCGCCATCTTCCTCGGCGTGGCCTCCGCGCCCGCCTTCGCCGGCAACGTCGGCATCAGCCTGCCGAACAACCGCGGCAACATGACCTTCATCGACGACGGTGACAAGTTCCGCGTCTGCGACACCCGGGTCGACGACCACGGAGTCACCGGGTACGTCCGGCAGCTGCGTGCCGACGGGCGGATCGTCACGATCCTCACCGTCGACGACGGCGGCGACAACGGCTGTGACACCAAGGAGACCGACCTCATCGGGCGGACGCCCCACGACATGGTGCTGTGCTGGAACGGCGGCGGCGCCTGTGTCGTCTCGCCGGTGATCCGCGAGAGCTGAGCCTCGGCTCCGCCCTGAGCATCCAGGCCCCGGCCGCCCTCGGCGACCGGGGCTTCGGCGTACGTCCGTGCGTGGGCGTATTCTGAGGTGCCGAAAACGACCGTGGCCCAGGAGGCGCAACCCAGCATGGTGCAGATCAAGAGTCCCGAGCAGATTGCCAAGATGCGGGCTGCGGGGCTGGTCGTCGCGGCGATCCATGCGGCCACGCGGGAAGCGGCGGTGCCGGGGGCCTCTACACGGGATCTCGACGAGGTGGCCCGCAAGGTGCTCGCGGAGCACGGGGCCAAGTCCAACTTCCTCGGGTACGGCGGGTTCCCGGCGACCATCTGCACGTCCGTGAACGAGGTCGTCGTGCACGGGATCCCGTCCGACGAGGTCGTCCTCAAGTCCGGGGACGTCATCTCCATCGACTGCGGGGCGATCGTGGACGGGTGGCACGGGGATGCCGCGTACACCGCCTTCGTCGGGTCCGGGCACTCTCCCGAACTCGTCGAGCTGTCCCGGGTGACCGAGGAGTCCATGTGGGCCGGGATCGCCGCGATGAAGATCGGCAGCCGGCTCGTCGATGTGTCGCGGGCCATCGAGACGTACATCCGCCGGCAGCCCAAGCCCGGTGGCGGGCGGTACGGGATCATCGAGGACTACGGCGGGCACGGGATCGGTACGGAGATGCACATGGATCCGCATCTCCTGAACTACGTCGACCGCAAGCGGGGGAAGGGGCCCAAGCTGGTGCCCGGGTTCTGCCTCGCGATCGAGCCGATGGTGTCGCTCGGGACGGCGAAGACCGAGGTGCTCGCCGACGACTGGACGGTCATCACGACCGACGGGACGTGGTCCTCGCACTGGGAGCACAGCGTCGCGCTGACCGAGGCGGGGCCGTTGGTCCTCACGGCTCCCGACGGGGGCAAGGCGAAACTGGCGGAGTACGGGGTGACCGCCGCGCCCGATCCGCTGTCCTGACTTCTCCTCGCCGGGGAGGCAACGGGCAGGTAAACGGCCCTCTATGCGCACGTCAAGCAATTGATCGGCGTAGGGGACGTACCTGCAAATAACTCTGCCGCGGCCGACGTTGTTGCCAGGCGCCGGTCACACGCTTCCGGCGCATCGGCAGAGGAGAACAGAGTGAAGATCGGCAAAGAACGCCCGAGGATGCGGGGCAAGTGGGTGGGCCTGCTGACGGTGGCGCTGGCCCCGCTGGTGGTGATCGCGGCTCCTGGTTCCGCCTCGGCGGCCACCACGGTCTGCCTGCAGAACTTCGATGGTTCCCAGGCCGACATCGCGGGCAACGGGTCGACCCCCGACAAGACCAAGTCGGTGATCACCCAGCAGGCGAAGAACACCTGGGACGACTGGGTCTGGCGGGGCGAGACGTTCATGTGCCCCACGAAGATCGACGAGTGCTCGCAGAGCTGGGGGAAGTCGCACACGTCGGGCTGGGAGTTCTCGGCCGGCCTCGACATCAAGGTCCCGATCCCGTTCGTCGGGGACCTCGCCAGCATCACCCCCCAGTACGGGCGTCACGGCTCCACCACCTCGTCGTACACCTTCGAGATTCATCTGAAGAAGGGACAGAAGGCCCAGCCGATCCAGGTCGTGCAGCGCCGCTGGACGAAGGGCGCCTTCAAGGGCATCTACCACTCCACCGGAAAGTCGTGCCTGCCGAGCCCGGGCCGACCGGACGGCAACGCCTACCTGTACCGCTGGGACCCCAACAAGGTGTGGGGCAGCTGGACGACCAACCTCGAAGTGGACAACTTCGCGTCGTACAACGTCTACAGCTGACCTGACCGGTCCCCTGAGGCACCTCGCCGTCCGGCGGGGTGCCTCTCGGGCGTGCTCCCTGTCACTCGCCGCAGATCTCGCGGTACGGAATGCCGGGCAGATAGGTCCGCCACTGCGCCCGCGTCAGCTCGCGCTGCCGGGTGCGGGCGCAGACCGTGTCGGCCGCCTTCGCCTCGTCGAGGGGGTAGGTCTGGAGGGGGATGTGCGCGCTGCCCGCGTACAGGGTGGCGCTGTCCGCGGCGAAGGCCACCGTGTCGATGGCGTCGCCCGGTGTCGAGAGGGGGGCGCCGAGCTGCTGCTGGGTGGCGAGGTCCCACAGCTGGAGGCTTCCGGCCTCGCCGCCGACCGCCAGGGTGCGGCCGTCGGGGCTGATGGCGAGGGCGCTGACGGCTTCGGAGGCGTCCTCGACGAGGGTGGGGGGCACGCCGTCCGGGAGCGGGAGGAAGACGCTGGGCAGCGTTCCCTTCCGCTGGTGGAGCCCGCCGTCCCAGAGCGCGACCCGGCCCGTCTGGTCCCCGGCCGCGAACCGTGAACCGTCGGGGGCGAAGGCGAGGGCCCCGATCTCGTCCCCCTGGACCAGGTCACGGGGGGTGCGCCGGCCGCCGGGCAGGGCGGTCGTGGAGTTGTCGCCGGCCAGGAGACGGCCGCCGGGGCTGACGGCGAGGTGGCTGCTGACGCGGGCCGCGACCACCGTCGTCCGACGCCGGAGGAGGATGTCCCAGGTCTCGTCGCTCGGCTCCCCGACGACCGAGGTGCGGGTGAGGTGGAGGGTGCGGGCGTGCGGGCCGAGGGCCAGCGCGAACACCGTGCTGGCCGGTGTGTCCGTCGACAGATCCAGTGTGGTGCGGACCCGGCCCCCGGCGACGTCCCAGAGCGTGAGGCGCGACGGGGACGACTCGACACCGGACGTCGAGACGCCGTACGCGAGTGTCCTGCCGTCGGGGTCGAACGTCAGGAGCGGGGCGGTGTTCTCCGCAGGCACCGGCCGGGAAGAGCCGGGCGGAAGCGGGAGGGTACCGAGGAGCCGGCCGTCGGCGGTGCCGCGCAGTTCGAAGCGGTAGGTGTCGCCCGTGCGCCGTGCGGTGGCGAGGGTGCGGCCGTCCGGGCTGAGCAGGACCTTGTCCAGGGGCCGGCTCTGCCAGGCCGGGGTCGCGGCCGTCGCGACGTCCAGGGAGTGGACCGTGCCGGACTCCAGGTAGCGCAGCACCGGACGCCCGGGGTCCCAGGCCAGGCCGCCGTACAGGCGCTGGTTGTGCAGGGGGTTCCGGAAGACCGGGGTGCCGGCGCCGTACCGCCAGACCCTGACCTCCTTTCCGTCGGCGGTCGCCAGGAGGTTCCCGTCCCCGGTGAGGGCGGCGTACTGCACGCCGGGGTCGGAGAGCTCGGCCAGCTGCTTGCCCGAGCGGGTGTCCCAGACGCGCACGCCGTTCGCGGTCACCGCCGCGAGCCGCCCGCCGCCGAACACGAGCTGCGACCACTCCCGGTCGCAGGCGTCGCCCGCCTGCTCCCAGCCGCCGTGCAGCGTGCGCCGCCCGGCGAGGTCGTGGACCTGTACCGGGCCGCCCGCGGCGGGGCAGAGGGCGATCAGCCGTCCGTCCGCGCTCGGCGCGACCGCCGCCGGGCTCACCGCCTCGGTCTGGAACAGCAGGCCGCCGGTCACGGCCGAGCGCACCCGCACCCGGGGATCGTCCACGCTGCTCACGAGGTAGGCGCGCGCGGCGAAGTCCACGCCCGACCGCCCCGGCAGCCGGTCACCGAACCATCGCCCGGTGGCCGTGTCCCACAGCCGTGTTCCGTCGCCGTCGGAGAGCGCCAGCAGCCGTCCGTCCGGACCCACCCCGAGCACGGTGGCGCCCGGGGGCAGCGGCCCCGAGGCGATCACCCGGTGCCGGACCACGTCCCAGGTCCGCCAGGTGCGCCCCTCGGCGCTGAGCAGCGTACGGCCGGAGTCCGTCAGGCGGCGGAAGGGGGCGTCGCCGGGCGCCGGGTCGCTGAAGGCGTCCTCCTCCTGCTGGGCGAGCGAGCCCAGCAGCGCCCGCCGGGTCTCCGGCAGCTCGGACACGCGCCAGGCCGCGACGCCCAGCAGCTGGGCGGTGCGCGGGTCGGTCGTGCGCAGGGAGTCGGCGACGGAGGCGATCCGGCGGGCGGTGTCCTCGGTGCGGCGGCGCTCGATGTCCCGCCGCTGCTCCCAGACGGCCAGACCCGCCACCAGCGCCACCGTGAGGACGGCCGCCAGGACGCCCGCCGCGGCTCTCGCCCGGCGCGTCGCACGGACCGCGGCCCGGCCCTCGGCCTCACGGGCGGCCAGCGAGGCGGTCAGGAACCGGCGTTCCGGCACGGCCAGCGCCACGTCGCCCTCGTGGTCGGGGAACAGCTCCTGCGTACGGGCCAGCCGGGTGCCCCGGTACAGGCTGCCGGCGTCGCGGTCGTGCTCCAGCCAGCCGCGGGCGGCCTCGGTGAGCAGGCGGTGGTGCAGGAGCCGCTCACGGGCCTCCTCGATCCAGCCGTGCAGCCGCGGCCACGCCGTGATCAGCGCTTCGTGGGCGAGCTGGACGGTGTCCTCGTCGGCGGTCAGCAGCCGGGCGCGGGCCAGCCGCTCCACCACCACGGACGCGTGGGGGCAGGCCCACTCCTCCCGCTCGGCCCGGCTCAGCGGGCGCCGGGTGTCGGGGGTGCCCCGGCCGGGCTCGACCATGCGCAGCAGCAGGTGCCGGGCCGCGTCCGCCTGGGGTGCGGTCAGCTGTCCGTACGCCTCTTCGGCGCTCGCGGCGATGGCGCCGTGCACGCCGCCCGTGCTCTCGTACGCGGCCAGGGTCAGCAGCCGCCCCTTGTGCCGCCGCCAGGTCTCCAGCAGCGCGTGCGAGAGCATCGGCAGTCCGCCGGGCTCGTCGAGGACGTCCGCCACGATCCGCGCCGTCAGCTCCCGCTCCACCAGGAGCCCGGCCTGCTGCGCGGGCTTGACGACCGCCTCCCGCAGCTCGTCCCGCGTCATGGGCCCGACCAGCAGTCCGGCGGCGCGCAGCGCGTCCGCCAGGGCACGGTGCTCGCCGCAGCGCGGGTAGAAGTCGGCCCGTACGGAGATGACCACCCGCAGCCGGCTGCCGGGGTCGCGGGCGGAAAGCAGCAGGTCGATGAACCGGGCGCGTTCGGCCCGGTCCCGGCAGAGGGTGAAGACCTCCTCGAACTGGTCCACCACCACCCAGCTCTCCGGTTCGTCCGCGGCCGGGGCCAGCAGACGGCCGTAGGTGCCGGCCGGCCGGTCCCCGGGGGTCAGGATCCGCAGGGCGGTCGGGCGGCCCCGGTCCTTGATCTCCTTCTGGAGGCGGGGTATCAGACCGGCCCGCAGCAGCGAGGACTTCCCGCTGCCGGAGGCGCCGAACACCGCGGCGAACCGGTGCCCGCGCACCAGCTCCAGCAGGTCCTCCACCAGCCGGTCCCGGCCGAAGAACAGGCCCTGGTCGGCCGGCTCGAACCGGTCGAGTCCCCGGTACGGCGGTGCGGCGTCCTCGGTGTCCGCCACCGCCGCCTCCACGGCCTGCCAGCGGTCCGCCCACTGCGCCGGATCGCCGCCGCAGGCCCGCACGTACCCTTGGACGACGGCGAAGGACGGCAACCGCTCACCCCCCGCCGCCTGGGACAGCGTGGTCGCCGAGCAGCCCGCCGTCTCGGCCATGACCCGGTACGCCGGGTTCCCGGCCGCCCGGCGCAGCGCCCGCAGTTCGTACGCGAACCGCTGGAGCGGACCGGCCTCGGGGTCCAGGGGTTTCTCCGGGCGTGCCATGGGCCCACCTCCCAGGAAGTACGTATGCGCACCAAAGGGCATCAGGGGTGACGCAGCTGACTAGATGCCCTTCACGTGCATACGGTTGCCTGTCGGACTTGCGGCATCGGCCTTTTGGGGGAGTGAGGGGCTTAAGGATCTCCCTTGTGGGGCATCCTTGCTCGATTCGTCTTTCTGGGTGGGGTGACGTAGACTGACGCGTCGGCTTTCGTGCATTCGTGTGTCTGGATGCAGTAAGGGAGTCGATCAAGGTAGTCGATTCGAAGGGCGAAGCGTGGCCAAGAAGCAAGGTGCCATCGAGATCGAGGGCACTGTCGTCGAGTCTCTGCCGAACGCCATGTTCAAGGTCGAGCTCCAGAACGGCCACCAGGTCCTGGCACACATCAGCGGCAAGATGCGGATGCACTACATCCGTATCCTCCCTGACGACCGGGTCGTGGTGGAGCTGTCTCCGTACGACCTGACGCGTGGCCGGATCGTCTACCGGTACAAGTAGATCTTGCCCGCATCCCGCTCCCGCGGGGTGGTGGCACTGACCCGGAGAACCTCAATCCCATGAAGGTCAAGCCGAGCGTCAAGAAGATCTGCGACAAGTGCAGGGTGATCCGCCGTCACGGCCGGGTCATGATCATTTGCGAGAACCCGCGCCACAAGCAGCGCCAGGGCTGATCGCAACCCGATCCACACCCTCTGCATCCGCAGAAACTTCGCGCGACGCGAGCTGAATTGTTCATATGCAGGACCCGGACAGCCGTCGAGGCTGTCTGACACCCCCGGCTCGGAGGCCGGGGACCCGGTTCGTACCTAGTACGGCGGGCTGGGAATCGGTTCTGTGGAAGACCTCCGACGACCACCAGGAGCCATTTAATGGCACGCGTTTCCGGTGTTGACATCCCGCGCGACAAGCGCGTGGAAGTCGCCCTCACCTACGTGTTCGGCATCGGCCGGACCCTCTCGCAAGAGACGCTGGCTGCGACCGGCATCGACCCCGACGTCCGCGTCCGCGACCTGAGCGAAGAGCAGCTCGTCGCGATCCGCGAGTACGTCGACGCCAACATCAAGACCGAGGGTGACCTCCGTCGCGAGATCCAGGCCGACATCCGCCGCAAGGTCGAGATCGGCTGCTACCAGGGTCTGCGCCACCGCCGTGGCCTGCCCGTCCGCGGTCAGCGCACCAGCACGAACGCCCGTACCCGCAAGGGCCCGCGTCGCGCCATCGCCGGCAAGAAGAAGCCGGGCAAGAAGTAGTCCTCAGCGGACCACGCTTCATCAGCGGTCTTCGCTGTAGGACCGACCACCTCCCCGTAGGAGTTTGTAGATGCCCCCCAAGGGTCGTCAGGGCGCTGCCAAGAAGGTGCGCCGCAAGGAAAAGAAGAATGTCGCGCACGGCCAGGCGCACATCAAGAGCACGTTCAACAACACGATCGTGTCCATCACGGACCCGAGCGGCAACGTGATCTCCTGGGCCTCCGCCGGCCACGTCGGCTTCAAGGGCTCCCGCAAGTCCACGCCGTTCGCCGCGCAGATGGCCGCCGAGTCGGCCGCCCGTCGCGCGCAGGAGCACGGCATGCGCAAGGTCGACGTCTTCGTCAAGGGCCCGGGCGCCGGTCGTGAGACCGCGATCCGTTCCCTCCAGGCCACGGGCCTTGAGGTCGGCTCCATCCAGGACGTCACGCCCACCCCGCACAACGGCTGCCGTCCGCCCAAGCGTCGTCGCGTCTGACGCCAGTGCTTTAGAAGGTTGCTGTGGCTTCGGCTTTCGGCCGGGGGTGTGGGGGTTGTCCCCCACATGTAAACAGCCGGGCGGTACGGCTCCGTGAAAGGGCCGTATCGCCCGTACCCTTGTAGTACAGAGTCGGGCGTCAAATAGCGGGCGCCCCTGACTGAAGGATTCACTTCATGCTGATCGCTCAGCGTCCCTCGTTGACCGAAGAGGTCGTCGACGAGTTCCGCTCCCGGTTCGTCATCGAGCCGCTGGAGCCGGGCTTCGGCTACACCCTCGGCAACTCCCTGCGTCGTACGCTCCTCTCCTCGATCCCGGGTGCGGCTGTCACCAGCATCCGGATCGACGGCGTCCTGCACGAGTTCACCACCGTGCCGGGTGTCAAGGAGGACGTCACCGACCTGATCCTCAACATCAAGCAGCTGGTCGTCTCCTCGGAGCACGACGAGCCGGTCGTGATGTACCTGCGCAAGCAGGGCCCGGGTCTGGTCACCGCCGCCGACATCGCGCCCCCGGCCGGTGTCGAGGTGCACAACCCCGACCTCGTCCTCGCCACGCTCAACGGCAAGGGCAAGCTGGAGATGGAGCTGACGGTCGAGCGTGGCCGTGGTTACGTCTCCGCCGTGCAGAACAAGCAGGTCGGTCAGGAGATCGGGCGTATCCCGGTCGACTCGATCTACTCGCCGGTCCTCAAGGTCACGTACAAGGTCGAGGCGACCCGTGTCGAGCAGCGCACCGACTTCGACAAGCTGATCGTCGACGTCGAGACCAAGCAGGCGATGCGTCCGCGTGACGCCATGGCCTCCGCCGGTAAGACGCTGGTCGAGCTGTTCGGGCTCGCCCGTGAGCTGAACATCGACGCCGAGGGCATCGACATGGGTCCGTCCCCGACGGACGCCGCCCTCGCCGCTGATCTGGCGCTGCCGATCGAGGAGCTTGAGCTCACCGTTCGGTCGTACAACTGCCTCAAGCGTGAGGGCATCCACTCCGTGGGTGAGCTCGTTGCGCGCTCCGAGGCCGACCTGCTGGACATCCGCAACTTCGGTGCGAAGTCCATCGACGAGGTCAAGGCCAAGCTTGCGGGTATGGGGCTTGCGCTGAAGGACTCGCCTCCCGGGTTCGACCCGACCGCCGCGGCTGACGCCTTTGGCGCCGACGATGACGCGGACGCGGGCTTCGTGGAGACCGAGCAGTACTGATCTGCCGGTTTTCGGGTGCGGGTCGACTGTGGCTGGTCGCGCAGTTCCCCGCGCCCCTAGCGGCGCGGATCCCTCCGGAGTTCATAAGAACCCCGGATCTCTGACAGGCGACCGTCTGCTCAGATACTGACCCCGGTACCTCGTACGGCCGGGGCAGACACCTCAGGAGAATGACATGCCCAAGCCCACCAAGGGTGCTCGTCTCGGTGGTTCCGCCGCGCACGAGAAGCTGCTGCTCGCGAACCTCGCGAAGAGCCTTTTCGAGCACGGCCGGATCACCACCACCGAGGCGAAGGCCCGTCGGCTGCGGCCCTACGCCGAGCGGCTGGTGACCAAGGCGAAGAAGGGTGACCTTCACAACCGTCGCCAGGTGCTTCAGGTCATCACGGACAAGAGCATCGTGCACACGCTCTTCACCGAGATCGGCCCGCGCTACGAGAACCGTCCCGGTGGTTACACCCGTATCACCAAGATCGGTAACCGTCGTGGCGACAACGCGCCCATGGCCGTCATCGAGCTGGTCGAGGCGCTGACGGTCGCGCAGCAGGCGACCGGTGAGGCCGAGGCCGCGACGAAGCGCGCGGTCAAGGAGGCCGACGAGGCCAAGGCCGTCGAGGAGACCAAGGTCGAGGAGACCGAGGCTGCGGAGACGCCGGCCGAGGAGAGCAAGGACGCGTAAGCGTCTGCGGGGGACTGTTGTCGGGCGGCTGCGGCTTCGTCGTGGTTGTTCGCGCCCCGCAGCGGAGCTGCTATCAGATGCAGCCCCGCGCCCCTGAAAAGCAGGGTGGACCCGCTTCTTTTATAGGAGCGGGTCCGTTTTTGTTTCCGAGAGGATCTATCCGTGGGTGATGACGTGCAGGCCGGGTTCGTACGGGTTCGGCTCGACCTTTCCTATGACGGCACCGATTTCCATGGGTGGGCCAAGCAGGCCGGGGGGAAGCGGACCGTTCAGGGGGAGGTCGAGGATGCTCTGCGGACCGTGACGCGGTCCGGGGAGGTCAACTACGACCTCACCGTCGCGGGGCGGACCGATGCCGGGGTGCATGCTCGGGGGCAGGTTGCTCATGTCGATCTGCCGGACGCCCTCTGGGACGAGCATCGGGAGAAGTTGCTCAAGCGGCTGGCCGGAAGGTTGCCTAAAGATGTGCGGGTGTGGGGGGTTTCAGAGGCTCCGGCGGGGTTCAACGCGCGGTTCGCCGCTCTGTGGCGGCGGTACGTGTACCGGGTGGGGGATCAGGCCGGCGGGGTCGATCCGTTGCTCCGGAGTCATGTGCTGTGGCACGACTGGCCGTTGGACGTCGCCGTGATGGACGCCGCCGCCAAGTCCCTGGTCGGGGAGCATGACTTCGCCGCGTACGCCAAGAAGCGGGAGGGCGCTTCCACCGTGCGGGAGATCTTCGACTTCGGGGTGCGGCGGCGGGACGACGGGGTGGTCGAGGTCGAGGTGCGGGCCGATGCCTTCTGCCACAACCAGGTGCGGTCCATGGTCGGGGCGTTGCTGTTCGTGGGGGACGGGCATCGGGACGCCGGGTGGCCCCGGCGGGTGCTGGACGCCGGGGTGCGCGACAGCGCCGTACACGTGGTGCGGCCGAACGGGCTGACGTTGGAGGAAGTCGCTTACCCGGCGGACGAGTTGCTGGCCGAGAGGCAGGTGCAGGCCCGTCGGGTGCGGGGGGTCGTGCACGTCAGCCGGCGAGGAGCTTCCTGAAGGTGGGTTCGAGGAACGGGGTGAGGGACTCGGCGTAGGTGCCGGTCATGTGGCTGTAGTCGAAGTAGACGACGCGGCCCCCTATGACGGCGGGGCAGTGGCCGTCGGCGCAGAACGCCGGGGTGGTGTCGATGACTTCGGCGCCGTGGGCCTCGGCGACCTCGCGCTCCATGGCGCGGCGGTCGGGGTGGTCGAGGGACCGGGTGGCGCGGGTGGTGCAGGAGGCGAGGTCGTCGGACTTCTCGGCGAGGCAGTCGGGGACGCTGAAGCCGGGGTAGGGGGTGTCGGTGAGGTAGGCGAGCCGGGCGCCGGTGGCTTCGAGGGCGGCGAAGGTCTGTTCGGCGCCCGCGCGGGTGGCGGTGGGCTGGGCGCGGCCGGCGACGACGATGACGTCCGGCTTCACCTCCTGGAGGTGGGCCAGCGCGGACTTCCGCCAGGACACGCACTCGGTGTAGGCGCGGCCGAGGTCGTCGCGGGTGATGTCGTACGCCGCGGGGGAGCAGCCGCCCTTGGCGAGGGTGATCACCTCGGTGTCGAGGTCGCGGCCGAGCTTGTCGAAGGCGTCGCCCCACTGCCAGGCGTGGGAGTCGCCGAGGACGGCGATGGTGGTCTTCGAGCCCGGCGTGCCCATGACGCAGTCGTCCCGCATCACGAACTCGGTGACGTCGAGGTTGTCGATGCAGCCGTGGCGGGTCTGGTCGTCGGGGGAGGCGAGGAGGGCCTTCTCGCTGACCTCGGGGGCGTTCCTGGCGGCGACGGCCTGCGCGACGGAGCCGGGGCCCCGGTAGCCGGTCGCGGGGGTGTTCGCGGTGGTCGTGGTGGCGAGGTCGAGGGGGACGACGTGCAGGGCGAGGGCCATCACGCCGGCGGTGGAGGCGGTGAGGGCGCTGCCCGTCAGGACGCCCCGCCAGGGCCGGACGACCAGGTTGACGTTGTCGCGGAACCTCTTCTCGACGGCGTAGTGGGTGGCGACGGCGAGGAGGAAGGAGAGGACGGCGACCCGGTAGCGGTCGGAGGTGGTGAAGTCCCAGCCGATGATGTGCGGCCACAGGATCAGCAGGGGCCAGTGCCACAGGTACCAGCCGTAGCTGACCTTGCCGATGAAGTTGAACACCGGGTTGTCGAGGAGTCTCTCGGCGCCGGAGGTGGGGTTCGCGCAGCCGCCCGCGATGATCAGGGCCGCGCCGAGGACGGGGCCCGCGACCGCGTAGCCCGGCAGCGGGGTGTGCTCGGTGATGAGCAGACCGGTGACGACGACCGTGCCGAGGCCGAGCCAGGAGACGGCCGCCGCGAGAGCCCGGGGCGCGCGGGACAGGAACGGCGCCCACAGCGCGACCAGGACGCCGAAGGCCAGCTCCCAGATCCGGGTGTGGGTGCCGAAGTAGGCGAGGGGCTGGTCCGGCGTCGTCGTGCTGTAGCCCAGCCAGAACGAGCCGCCGACCACCGCCATGAGGAACACGCCGACCAGGACCCGGTTGCGCAGGACGAGCCGGCTCAGCCAGGCCACGGTCACCAGCAGCAGCGGCGCCAGCAGATAGAACTGCTCCTCGATGCCGAGCGACCAGAAGTGCTGGTACGGGGACTGGGAGCCGTCGTTCGCGAAGTAGTCGGTGCCGTTCTCGGCGAGCCGCCAGTTGATGAGGGAGACGGAGGCGGCGAGGCCGTCGTCCATGTACTCACGGAACTTGAAGGGGCTCGCGTACAGCCACGACAGCACACCCACGGCGACGATCACGAACGCGGCACCCGGCGCCAGCCTGCGGAAGCGCCGGGCCCAGAACTTCGTCAGGGACACCTTCCCCGTCCGGTCGATCTCCGCGAGGAGCTGGCTGCCGATGAGGAAGCCGCTGAGGACGAAGCTGACGTCCACGCCGCCGTGGATGTCGAGGATGCCGCAGTGCATCGAGACGACCATGAGGATCGCGACGGCACGCAGGCCCTGGATGTCGGGGCGGTACTTGCGCAGGCGTTCGGGGGCCGAGCGGTGGCGGGTCACTCTTCTCCTGTGACTCAGTGGGCCGTGGGGCAGGCGGTGGCGGAGCCGGTGACGCGGACGCCGCCGGCGGGGATGCGGATACCGCAGGCGAGGCGGAGCCGCTCGGGCAGTTCGTTGTGCGCGCCGATGTGGGAGTGGCAGCCGACGACCGTCTCGCGGAGGGTCGAACCGGTGCCGACGAGGGAGTCGTGGTCCACGACGGACTCGTGGATGCCGACGCCGTCCTGGACGGTGACGCGTTCGCCGACGATCGAGCGGTGTACGACGCTGCCCGCGCCGATCACCGCGTACGGACCGACCGTCGAGCCGCCGGTCACGTGAGCCGTCGGGTGGACCGTCGCCGTCGGGTGGACCAGCGCCTCGGCGGGGGCTGCGACGAGCGGCGAGGTCGCCGTACCGGTGATGAGGTCGGCGGAGCCGTGGACGAAGGCGAGGGGGGTGCCGAGGTCGCGCCAGTAGTCGTCGGTGGTGTGGCCGTGGACCAGGCCGCCGCCGGCGACGAGGTCCGGGAACGTCTCCTGCTCGACGGAGACCTCGCGGTCGTCCGGGATCGCGTCCAGAACCGAGCGGCGGAAGACGTAGCACCCGGCGTTGATCTGGTCCGTCACGCACTCCGCGGCCGTCTTCGGCTTCTCCAGGAACGCGAGGACACGGCCGTCGGGCGAGGTGGGGACCAGCCCGAACGCGCGCGGGTCCGCGACCCGGGTGAGGTGCAGCGTCACGTCCGCGCCGCGCGCCTCGTGACGGCGTACGACGTCCCTGAGGTCGACGCCGGACAGGATGTCGCCGTTCAGGACGAGGACCGGGTCGTCGGGGCCGCCGCGCAGGAGCTTGCCCGCGTTGCGGATCGCGCCGCCCGTGCCGAGGGGGACCTCCTCGACGGCGTACGAGATCTCCAGGCCCGTGAAGTCGCGGAACTCGTCCTCGAAGAGGGTCGCGAGGTACGAGGTCGCGAAGACCAGGTGGTCGACGCCCGCGGCCATCAGCTTGGCGACCTGGTGGCGGATGAAGGAGGTGCCGGCGACGCCGAGGAGGGGCTTGGGGGTGTGGTTGGTGAGGGGGCGCAGGCGGGTTCCCTTGCCGCCCACGAGGATGATGGCTTCTCGCATGGGGGTGACTGCCTCGCTGGTCAGGGGGTGCCGGGGCCGGCGTACGCCGAGGAGAAACAGGTCTTGACCGCGCGCTCGGTGAGGGGGCGGCCCGCGAAGTCCAGCCGGGAGGCGTGCTCGTCGTCCGGCGGGGTGTTCGGGTCGTCGTCGAAGTGGATCGACCACCAGTAGACGCCGCTCATCCGGCGCTCCTGGACGACCTGGCAGACGGCCGTGTACCAGGTGGCCTGGACGTCCGGGTCGACCGCCCGGCGCGCGTAGAAGTCGCCGGGGGCGTGGTAGGCGCCCTTCATCGCGCCGATGCCCGCCTCGGCGACGGTGATCTTGGGGAGGGGGCCGGTGGACTTCTTGTCGAGCCAGGTGTTCCAGCCGTCGACCAGCGTCTTCACGGACGCCGTGTCGGGGACCTCGACCGGGAAGTAGGCGTCCACACCGAGGTGGTTGACCGGCATGGCGATGCGGCCGGAGACGTAGTTGTCCCAGTTCGCGTCGTACGAGATCTCGCCCTTGAAGATCTTCTCGGCGGCCGTGACGGCCTTCTCCCAGCCCGGCTTGCCCTCCATGGAGTTCAGCTCGGTCGCGATGACGAAGGTGTCCGCCTGCTCCGCCTGGGCGACGGCCAGGTAGGGGGCGAGGAACGTGCCGTAGGACCTGAACCAGGCGGAGTCCGAGGCGGGGGCGATGCTGCCGCGCCAGTCGTCCGTGGGGGTCAGGGCGCGTTCGTCCATGACGGGGCGCAGGGTCGTACGGAAGCCCGCCTTCTCGAAGACGTGCAGGACCGTGCGGAGACGCTCCGGCGAGGGGGTCTTCGCCTCGGCGGAGAGGGTGTCCGAGGTGGGGCTCGCGGTGAAGAAGGGGAAGGAGATCGAGACGGAGTTCGCACCCAGGCCGATCAGGTACTTCGCCTGCTTCTCGGCCTGCTTCTCGATGAAGTCGGCGGGGCGTTTGCGGGGTTCTTCTTCCCAGTAGATCTGTACGCCCCACTGGGGCATGCCGGGTTTCCAGGGCTTGGTGACCTGGAGGGCGTTGGTGGGGCGGGGAGCAGAAACGTTTCTGCCGCTCTTTGTGCCGGAGTCGCTCGGCGACGGGGCCGGGGTGTCCTCCGGGGCGCCGTCGAGGACCAGCTTCGGCAGGGACGAGCCCGACTCCCAGCGGACCGGATGGTCGCCGAAGAGGAACGGGGTGCCGAGGACGATGCCGAGGACCGTCACCGGGAAGATCGCGAGCAGCAGCAGACGTGAGCGCATGTGGGTGTTCTTCTCCGGGGGTGTCAGGCCGGTTTGGCGATCACGACGAACTTGTTCTCCTCGCGCTTGGCGAACTTGATGAAGCCGCGCAGGCCACCGAGCCCCTCAAGCACCGAGAACACGGGGATCAGCGCGACCACGACGACCGGCTCCCACCACTTGCGCCGCCCGCTGAGCGAGGCCAGCGCGTTCAGGCGCAGGCCCTCCCAGTAGGTCCAGATCACGTAGGCGAAGTTCAGCGCCCACAGGATGACCACGGACTGGGTCACCGGGGAGGTGTTCATGTCGTTGACCAGCCAGCCCAGCAGCAGGACCGCGCCGATGTGCTGGAGCGGGCCCAGGATCCAGGTCGTCACGCACACGGACAGGAACCAGCGGTAGCGCAGCGGCACCTTGCGGTTGAAGCAGAGCGCGACCAGGCCCCAGGCCCAGCGCTCGCGCTGCTTGACGAAGTCCTTGGCGTTGGCGGGGGAGGCGCCGTAGCAGCGGCCGTTGAACCAGTCGCTGCGGCCCGGGTACTTGCGGCAGAACGTCAGCGCGAGCCGCGCGTCCTCCACGATCTCCTTCGGCCCGAAGTCCCAGCCGATCTCCGCCTCGATCGAGGCCCGCAGCACCAGCAGCTCGCCGTGCACCCCGGCGGCCGGGGTCCCCATGCCGGTCAGCGCGCGGAAACGGGCGATGTCGTCGGCGGGGCGTACGGCGTCCGCGAGCCAGGTGAAGAGGGACACCGCGTTCTCGCGCGGGTAGGTCAGGATGCCCTGCGCCATGTGCTTGGCCTCGTCCGGGTGGGCGCGGCGCTGGCGGTTGATGAACTGGGCGAGGGAGGTCGCGGTGTCGGGGCCGACGCCGGTGTCGTCGTCCATGTGCAGGACCCAGACGTAGTCCAGGGCCTCGCCCTCGGCGATGCGCAGCTCGTGCGCGTAGTGGTTGGCGCGGGCCTTGAAGCGGGTGCCGTTGGCCGGGACGTAGTCCTTCGGGACGGTGATGACACGTATCAGGGGGTGCGAGGCGGCGAGGCGGTCGATCTTCTCGGCGGCCTCGCAGCCCTCCTCGGTGAGGATGTCGACCCGCAGGTACGGGAACCAGTCGGGGAGGTGCTCGACGTACGACAGGACCGAGCGCTCCAGTGCCGGGTACGTGTCGTGGCGGCCGATCGTCGGGCACAGGGCGATCAGGAAGTCCTGGTCGGCGGGGGCCGGCGGGGTCATGCGGTCGCTCAGGCGGACCCGGCGGCGGATCAGCAGGGCGCCCTGGATGCCGACCAGGACACCGGCGACGGGGAGCGACCAGACGACGGTCAGGATCCAGCTCATCACCGAGTCGCTGGGCTGGTAGCTCCACAGACCGAAGAAGACCAGCAGGACGAACGGGATCAGGAACGGCAGGATGCCCGGCTTCCAGTCGGCCGTGCGCTGGGCGAGCTTCGCGCCGTGGCGCGAGAACGACGGGTCGCCGTCGACCAGGGTCGATGTCATGACAGGTACTCAGGCTTCCCGGGAGATCGGCGGTGGTTTTCAGCCGCTTCCCCCCACGGGATCCGGCCAAGTAGCCGCACGATACTCGCACAGGTGTTTCACATGTGAAAATTCCGTGTGCACGGGTTTGTGAACGGAGACGCGAAAGCCGCCGTGGCCCACGGGAGTTGGGCCACGGCGGCTTTCGGGGAGGGTCAGGAGGCGGTGGCCGCCTCCGACGCCTGCGTCTCGCCGCGTCGGTTGATCTGCTGGAAGGCGAACTCCGCGAGGCTGTCGCCCGCCCTGAAGACGGCCGTGTCGGTCTTCGTGACGTTCTTCCCGTCCGTGAAGCCCGAGACCGTGAAGTAGGCGTACCGGCCGTAGGAGTTGGTCGTCGAGCGGCAGATCGCGCCGTTGCAGAAGGCGCCGATGCCGTTGCCGGACAGGGGCTTCACGAAACTCTTGTCGTCCGCGTCCTGCTTCGCCTTCAGTGCCTGCGCCTCGGTGTCGAAGACCGCCACGCCGACCGTCGTCGCGATCTTGTCCTTCACGTACGTCACGCGCATCACGCGGGTGCAGCCGTTGTCCTTCAGGACCTTCGGCAGCGACCCCTGGGAGGCGGTGTCACAGGAGGTGGTGTCCGAGGACGGGCCCTTGCGGTACGTGCCGTCCGCGAGGGTGACCTGTGTGCCCGGGAAGAGGAGGTGCGGGCCGTTGGGGGCGGTGTCCTTCGCCTTGCTGGAGATGAACTCCTTCGGGTTCAGCGGCGGCGGGGCCGTCGTCGGCGCGAAGGAGGGGGCCGTGGAGGGGCTCGGGAGATCGCCGGCCGCCGGGAGGGACGACGTCGGCTTGTTCGCGGTGGCACCGCCGCCGTTCGCCGAGGCCACGGCTATCGCCACGGCCGTGCCGACCGCCAGGGTCGCCACCGCGCCGCCGCCGATCAGGAAGACCCGCTTGCGCTTGTTGCGGGACTCCGACGCCTCCGCGAGGGCGGCCCAGTCGGGACCCGCCGGGCCGCCCGCGTTCTCGGGGGTCCACGGCTGCTGGGAATTCGGTTTCCACGGATCCCACTGGGACTGAGGTCCCCCCTGCCCATAGCTCATGCGCCGCATCCTAGACGGGGCGACACACCGGCGGGGCGGCCTCGGTAAGCTTTGAAACCCGCTCGCCCGCAGATGTCGTGTTTGGGTGTGAGGCAGTTCCCAGGGCGTCCCCGTACGGGCTCGTTTTGACCCGTCCGCGGGGCGGCGGGTATTCTGCCTAGTCGTTGTGTATCGGCTTCCTCGTGTCCATACGAGAGGCCCTTACCTAGGTTCCCTGGAGCAGTTACCAGTGGGCGGCATACGGGCAGTGTTCCCGGCAGATTTGTCGTCCCCAGCTGCACGATCGCTTCAGTGATGCCATGTGTCAGCACCCATCCCTGAAGAAGAAGGCTGCTAAGTGCGTACGTACAGCCCCAAGCCCGGCGACGTGACTCGCCAGTGGCACGTCATCGACGCTCAGGACGTTGTCCTGGGCCGTCTCGCCAGCACCGCCGCCTCCATCCTGCGCGGCAAGCACAAGGCGATCTACGCGCCCCACGTCGACACCGGTGACTTCGTCATCATCATCAACGCCGACAAGGTGCACCTCTCCGGCAACAAGCGGACCCAGAAGATGGCGTACCGCCACAGCGGCTACCCGGGCGGTCTGCGCTCCGTCCGCTACGACGAGCTGCTGGACAAGAACCCGGAGAAGGCCATCGAGAAGGCCGTCAAGGGCATGCTCCCGAAGAACACGCTGGGCCGTCAGATGCTCTCGAAGCTGAAGGTCTACAAGGGTGACCAGCACCCGCACGGCGCGCAGCAGCCGCAGCCGTTCGAGATCACCCAGGTCGCGCAGTAATCCCGGCCACGCAGACCCTTCACCTAGCCAAGAGAATCTGAGGAAACACCGTGGCTGAGACCACCGCCGAGCAGCCGCTCGACAACGACGTCGACATCGAGAACGTCGACATCGAGAGCTACACCACCGAGTCCGAGGTCGTCCTGGAGGGTGACTACACCTCCGAGTCCCTCGCGGGCCGCTTCGGTGACCCCCAGCCGGCCGCCGGCCTGGGTCGTCGCAAGAACGCCATCGCCCGTGTCCGGATCGTCCCGGGCACCGGCAAGTGGAAGATCAACGGTCGCACCCTTGAGGACTACTTCCCCAACAAGGTGCACCAGCAGGAAGTCAACGAGCCCTTCAAGGTCCTTGAGCTCGAAGGCCGTTACGACGTCATCGCCCGTATCGCCGGTGGCGGTGTCTCCGGTCAGGCCGGTGCGCTGCGTCTCGGTGTCGCCCGTGCGCTGAACGAGGCCGACGTCGACAACAACCGCGGTGCGCTGAAGAAGGCGGGCTTCCTCCGCCGTGACGACCGCGCCGTCGAGCGTAAGAAGGCCGGTCTCAAGAAGGCCCGTAAGGCTCCGCAGTACAGCAAGCGCTGACGCTCCGCTGGGGGCGCCGAATTTCGTCTGCCGGTCCGGTTGTGGCTGGTCGCGCAGTTCCCCGCGCCCCTGAAGGGTGGCAGCTTCGCTGCCTACCCTTCGCGCTTGTCCGAATGCCCCGGCGGCACGCCCGTGCTGTCGGGGCATTCGTTTATTGCCGCCTTGGGCGTATAACGGCACAAGACGCTCATAGGCTCATGTGATCGGATGATCTCCGTAAGTGACGCTTCCTCAGGAGGACAAGTGGGACGACTCTTCGGCACCGACGGCGTGCGGGGCGTGGCCAACGCGGATCTGACCGCCGAGATGGCGCTCGGGCTGTCCGTCGCGGCCGCGCATGTGCTTGCCGAGGCGGGGACGTTCGAGGGGCATCGGGCCACCGCTGTCGTCGGGCGGGATCCGCGGGCGTCCGGAGAGTTTCTGGAAGCGGCCGTCGTCGCGGGGCTGGCCAGTGCGGGCGTGGATGTGCTGAAGGTGGGGGTGCTGCCGACGCCTGCCGTGGCGTATCTCACGGGGGTGCTCGGTGCTGACCTTGGCGTGATGCTGTCCGCCAGCCACAACGCGATGCCGGACAACGGGGTCAAGTTCTTCGCCCGCGGCGGGCACAAGCTCGCCGATGAGCTGGAGGACCGGATCGAGGCCGTGTACGAGTCCCACCGCCACGGCGAGCCCTGGGAGCGGCCCACCGGGGACGGGGTCGGACGGGTCCGGTCCTACGACGAGGGGTTCGACCGGTACGTCGCCCATCTCATCGGCGTCCTTCCCAACCGGCTCGACGGGCTGAAGATCGTCCTCGACGAGGCGCACGGGGCTGCCGCCCGGGTGTCGCCGGAGGCGTTCTCCCGCGCCGGCGCCGAGGTCGTCACGATCGGGGCCGAGCCCGACGGGCTCAACATCAACGACGGGTACGGGTCGACCCACCTCGACAAGATCAAGGCCGCGGTTCTCTCCCACGGGGCCGACTTCGGGATCGCCCACGACGGGGACGCGGACCGGTGCCTCGCCGTCGACCACACCGGGGACGAGGTCGACGGGGATCAGATTCTCGCCGTGCTCGCGCTCGACATGCGGGAGCGGGGGGTTCTGCGGGCCGACACCGTTGTCGCCACCGTCATGTCCAACCTCGGGTTCAAGCTGGCGCTCGAACGCGAGGGGCTTTCTCTCGTGCAGACCGCTGTGGGGGACCGGTATGTGCTGGAGTCCATGAAGGAGCACGGGTACGCGCTGGGCGGTGAGCAGTCCGGGCACGTCATCATCCTCGATCACGCTACGACCGGTGACGGGACGCTGACCGGGCTCATGCTCGCGGCTCGCGTCGTGTCTAGCGGCAAGTCCCTTCGGGACCTCGCGGGTGTTATGCAACGGCTGCCCCAGGTGCTGATCAACGTCCCCGATGTCGACCGGTCCCGTGTGTCCACGTCCGCGGAGCTGGCTGCCGCGGTTGCCGAGGCCGAGCGGGAACTCGGGGCGACCGGGAGGGTGCTGCTGCGGCCCTCCGGTACGGAGCCGTTGGTCCGCGTCATGGTCGAGGCGGCGGATCAGGGGCAGGCGCAGTCGGTGGCGTCGCGGTTGGCGGACGCGGTGAAGTCGGCGCTGGGGTAGATGCCGGGTTCGGGAGGGGTGGGGCTGTGGGGGGGGGGGTGCGGGCGCGTCGTGGCTGATTGCGCAGTTCCCCGCGCCCCTGAAAAGACTTGGGTGCGGCTGAGTGGTTGAGTGCAGGCGCGTCGTGGTTGTTTGCGCAGTTCCCCGCGCCCCTGAAGACGTGGCATCGCTGAGTGGTTGGCTGCGGGCACGTTGTGGCTTGTCGCGCCCGCACCCAACCACTTAGCCGCACCCAGTCATCTAGGGGCGCGGGGAACTGCGCGATCAGCCACGATGCGCCCGCAGTCAACTAACCGGCCGTACCCACCCGTTGTCTCTTCCACAGCCACTTCTGCGCCAGCAGCGTTGCCACCCCCGCCAGCACGATGCCCAGCAGGTTCAGCAGGAGTTGGACCGTCGAGCCCCAGGTTTGGCTTGTGTCGCCGTATGTGAGGGCTACTGCTGCGTTTGCCGCTGCGGGGACTGTGGTTACCGAGATGGCCACGCCTACCAGGGCGCCTGATTTCGCTGAGGTCAGGGAGAGGGTGCCGGCGGCGCCTGCCAGGACCGCCACTACGAAGCTGAAGGCGTCGGGGGCGTAGACGAAGGCCGTGTTGGGGCGGTCGCCCTCCAGGTCGGACTCGTGGAACTGGTTGGCCGCGTCCATGAGCCAGCTGAAGGCGACCGTCAGGATCATGGCTACGGCGAAGCCGACCAGGAGTGCGGTCAGGGCGCGGAGCGCGAGGCGGGGGGCTCTGCGGACGATCGAGGTGGAGAGGGCTGCCAGGGGGCCGAATTCCGGGCCCACCGCCATCGCGCCGACGATGAGGATCGCGTTGTCCAGGACGACCCCGCACGCCGCGATCATCGTCGCCAGCGTGAGGAAGGCGACGTAGGTCAGGGAGAGGGTCGACTCCTCGTGGGTCGCGTCGGTGAGGTGTTCCCAGAGGACCGCGTCCGCGCCCTCGCCGGGCGCCTCCGCTTCGGCCTTGTCCGCGCGGAGGGACAGGGAGAGGTCGATGTTCTCGACCGCGATGGAACCCGTGCGGTCGAGGCCGAGGCCCTGGAGCGCCGTGAGGAGCCCGTCCCCGGCCTCGCGGGCGACGTCGCACAGGACGACGTCGCCGTAGGGGTTGCGGGCCGCGCCGGGGAGGACGACGAGGTGGGTCGTGCCCACGGTCTTCTCGATGAGGCGGACCGCGTCGTCCGTGGTGTCGGGCGGGGTGATGAGGCGCAGGTGCAGCATGGCGCCTTTTCTAACAGGTGGCGGTTACAGCTTGCGCAGGTGCAGGCGCTGCACCTTGTGGTCGGGGCCTTTGCGGACGACGAGGGTGGCCCGGCCCCGGGTGGGGGCGATGTTCTCCAGGAGGTTCGGTTTGTTGATGGTGCGCCAGAGGGTACGGGCGTAGTCCAGCGCCTCCGGCTCCGAGACCTGCGTGTACTTGCGGAAGTAGGAGTCGGGGTCCTGGAAGGCGGTGGCCCGGAGTTTGCGGAAGCGGCTGAGGTACCAGCGCTCGATGTCGTCGGCCGCGGCGTCGACGTACACACTGAAGTCGAAGTAGTCCGCGAGGCCGACGCGGGTGCGGCCGTCCGTGCCGGGCAGGGCGGGCTGGAGGACGTTGAGGCCCTCGACGATGAGGATGTCGGGGCGGCGGACCGTCAGTTTCTCGCCGGGGACGATGTCGTAGATGAGGTGGGAGTAGACGGGGGCGGTCACCTCGTCCTTGCCGGCCTTGATGTCGGCGACGAAGCGGGTGAGGGCGCGGCGGTCGTAGGACTCGGGGAAGCCCTTGCGGGACATCAGGCCGCGGGCCTCCAGTTCGCGGGTGGGCAGCAGGAAGCCGTCCGTGGTGACCAGCTCCACGCGGGGGTGCTCCGGCCAGCGGGACAGGAGCGCCTGGAGGAGGCGGGCGACGGTGGACTTTCCTACGGCGACCGAGCCGGCGACGCCTATCACGAACGGCGTACCCGACTGGGAGCCGCGTTCGCCGAGGAACGTGTTGAGGGCGCCGCGCAGGCCGTCCGTGGCGCCGACGTAGAGGTTGAGGAGGCGGGAGAGCGGGAGGTAGATGTCCCGCACCTCGTCCAGGTCGATGACGTCGCCGAGGCCGCGCAGCCTCTCGACCTCCTCCGCTGTCAGCGGGAGGGGGGTCTTGTCGCGCAGCGCGCTCCACTCGGCGCGGGTGAGGTCGACGTAGGGAGTCGCCTCCGGCCTGTGCCGGTGGGCGCTCCGGGGGATCGAGGAGACCGGAGAGATCACAGTCCATTGTTAACGGAGTTTGAACGGGGCGGGGGGTGGGGTCCGTCACGCCGGGGATTCGGTCGCGTACAACCGTTCCTGTGTGTCGGCTGTCCAACGGGTCACTTCGGGCCACATGGGAGACGAGGGGGCGCGGTATGCGTGGCGGGTCGGGTGTGCTGAGAGGGCTTGCGGTGGGGGCCGCGGCGGTGGTGCTGGGGGCTGTGGGGGTGACGGGGGCCGGGGCGGACACGGTGTCGCCGTCGCCGTCCGGGGCGCCGTCCGGGTCGCCGTCCGCGTCGGTATCGGCTCCGCCGTCGGGGTCGCCGTCGCCCAGTGGGTCGCCGTCGGCGCGGGCCAAGGACGCTCCGGTGGACGTACGGATGTCGATCGGGTTCCCGCCGGGGGACGTCGCTCCCGGGAGCCGGGTCTTCCTCACGGTCAAGGCGGACATCGTCAGCGGGGCGCCGGACAAGCTGATGGCGGTCATCAAGGTACCGGCCGGGCTGGTGTACTTCTCCGACCTGTCGGACCCCGAGGAGACGTGCGTGAACTCCGCCGACAAGCGGACCGTGACCTGTACGTCGAAGCACACCCCGGCGCGGGCGCTGTCGTACCGGCTGCAAATGATCGTCGACAGCTCGCTGAAGCCGGGCACCGACCTTCCGGTCACCGCCACCGCGAGCACCGGTGACGAGCCCGACGCCAACCCGGCCGACAACACCGCCTCGACGACCCTCCAGGTGCGCACCGGCGCCGACTTCGGGGTGAAGTGGTACGCCCCGAAGTCGACCGTGGAGGTCGGGGAGTCGATCACGACGAAGCTGGTCGTCACCAACCACTCCGACCGGACCTCGCGGGGGCCCGGGGGCGTGCAGATGTGGACCCTCACCAACGGCTGGTTCCCCTACGAGTACCCCCTGGAGCCGTGCTGGGCCGAGAGCAACCAGTGGATCTGCGAGTGGGAGGCGGGATTCGCTCCGGGGGAGAGCCGCACGTTCGTCTTCAAGTGGCGCGTCCCGAAGGACTTCGCCCCCGGGAAGACGCTGAAGGCGTCGTCCAGGACCCTCTTCAGCGACGCCGACGACCCGGTTCCCGGCAACGACACGGACGTGCTGGTCCTCAAGATCGTCGGCGGGTCCACGCCGAGCCCGACGCCGACGCCGACCGTCTCCTCCTCCGCCTCGGCCTCCGCGCCGGCGCCCACGCCGTCCGCGTCCGCTTCCGGCGGGGGGCTGGCGGCCACCGGCGCCGGGGTCGGACCCGGGGTGCTGGGCGCGGCCGCGGGGCTGATCGTCCTCGGGGGCGGGCTGTTCGTCCTCGTGCAGGCGAGGAGGCGGGCGCGGTCATGAGCGGGCGCAGAGCGTGGGTCGCCGCGGCGGCCGGGGTGGCGGTGTTGTCGCTGGTCGCGGGGCCGGTGGCGTGGGCGGACGGGGGTGGGGCGGGCTCACCGGCCTCCGCGCAGTCGTCCTCGCCGTCGCCCTCGTCCTCGTCCTCGCCGTCGTCCTCCGACGGGCCGGGTACGTCCGCCCCGGCGCCGTCCGGATCGTCGTCGCCGTCCGCCTCGGCCTCGGTCTCGCCGGGTGCCCCCGCCGGGCGGCCCAAGGCAGAGCCCCGTATCGACGCGACCGCCCGGATGTGGCCCGACCTCGGGACCATCTGGGCCGGGGAGTCGTTCGGGATCTGGGCCATCGGCGAGAACCTCTTCGACACGACGCCGGCGCTCGCGCTGAAGCTGACGCTGCCCGAAGGGGTGACGTACGAGGGGAACACGGCCGGGCAGACCAACGGGACCTGTAAGCCCTCCGGCGGGCGCACGCTGACCTGCCTCGCCGACGACGGCAACACGAAGCAGGTCATGGCGAAGATCAAGGTCAAGGCCGACGACGGGCTGGCGCCGATGACGGAGCTGAAGTTCTCGGCGGCCGTGGACATCGGGGACGCCGTCGACCCCAACCCCTCGAACGACCGCAACGACTGGACGATCACCGTCATGGAGAAGGCGGACGTGGGGGTCGAGTGGAGCATGGAGCCCTCGGGGCCGGTCGCCGCCGGGACCGAGGTGCGGACCGTGTTCACCGTCACCAACCACGGGCCCGGGGTGTCCCGCAGCGGGACCGTGAAGTTCTATCCCGGGTTCGACTACTGGCCCACGAAGATGCCGGCCTATCCGCCGTGCTGGGTCGACCCCGGGGTGATCATCTGCGACCGGGAAGGGGATCTCGCGCCGGGCGAGAGCTTCTCGTACGCGTTCACCTGGACGTTCCCGAAGAAGGCCGCGGGGACGACGTACCGGCTGCTCGGTGAGCTGTACTCGGCCAGCCGGCACGATCCCGTCTCCGCGAACGACCGCGCGGAGGCGGTGTTCCGGATCGTGAAGGCGGGGGGCACGGGCGGGCCCACACCCTCCGCCTCCGCCTCCGCCTCGGCCTCGGCCTCGCCGGGGGGCACCCCGTCCGCGCGGCCGTCGGGCGGGTCCGGGGGGCTCGCGGACACCGGGAGCGGGGGAGTGGGGCCGGCGCTGTGGGGTGCGGCGGGCCTGGTCGCCCTGGGTGGGGCGCTGTTCGCCGTCGTAGGGACCAGGGCGCGACGACGCGCTCCGGACGAGAGACGAATCAGGGGAGAGATCTGATGCACGCACGAGGGGGACGCGTCGCGGTCGCGGCCGGAGCGGCGGCGCTGGCGCTGCTCGCGGGGCCGGGGGCCTGGGCGGCGCAGGGGGAGGCGGGGGCCGGGGCGGAGACCGGGGCCGGTTCCGGTTCCGGGGCTGGTCCCGGTTCCGGGGCGGGGGAGGTGCCGGGTACGGGGACTGCGCCTGAGCCGGGTACGAAGCCCGCGCCCGAGCCGGGTACCGGGTCCGCGCCCGAGCCGGGTACGAAGCCCGCGCCGGGTACGGGGACCGCCCCCGAGCCGGGGACCAAGCCCGCGCCGGAGCCGGGGACGAAGCCCGGACCGGGTGCCGCGCCCGCGCCGGTCGACGTCGTGTCGCGGCTCTACCCCGACGACGACCTCATCGCGCCCGGCAGGCTGATGGGCATCCGGGCCATCGCGAGCGTCGAGACGGGGAGCGTGACGAAGCTCGGGCTCACCTTGAAGCTGCCTGTCGGGGTCACGTATGTGAAGAACATCGACGACGCGGCCAACGCGGTCTGCAAGCCGTCCGCCGACGGGCGCAGCGTCACCTGTGTGCCGGCCCGGGGCCTGGAGCTGCTGTCGGCGCAGGTGCAGGTCAGGGTCGGTGCGGACGTGGCGCCCGGCACCGAGCTGGCGTTCACGACGACCGCGGACATCGGGGACGCGGTCGACAGCAAGCCGGAGAACAACGTCGCGTCGGCGAAGGTCACGGTCAAGGTGCCGGCGGATCTCGGGATCGAGTGGACCACCGCGCCCAAGGGGCTGGTGAAGGTCGGTGAGGAGGTGCCGACGGAGGTGACCGTCACCAACCATGGTCCCGGACCTGTCCGGGCCAGCGCCGCGCACCTCGACATCGGCTACGACTACTGGCCGGAGCTCGGGTACGACCCTGCCTGTCAGCCCGACATCGGGGTCCTGTACTGCGCCATCGACAAGGACCTGGAGCGCGGCGAGTCCGTGACGTTCGCGTTCACCTGGAAGTTCCCGAAGAAGGCGGCGGGGACGACGTACCGGGTGCCGACCCGGATCTACTCGTCCAGCCCGCTGGACGACAACCGGGCGAACGACCGTACGGAGCTGGTGTTCAGGTTCGCGAAGACGCCGAAGCCGACGCCCACCCCCACGCCCACTCCCACGCCTTCGGCGACCCCGCAGCCGAGCGCCTCCCCGTCGTCGGTGCCGTCCCCGGCGGGCGGCGGCGGCGCGCTCGCCGAGACCGGCGCGGGCGTCCCGGTGGCCGGCCTCGCGGTGGGCGCGGGCGCGCTGGTCGTGACGGGCGGCGCGCTCGTCGTACGGCGGAGGCGTTCTTCGTAGCGGCGTCCGTGTGAGTTCTGTTCCCGCCGGGGGGGGCTGAACCCCGGCGGGAATTTCCGATATCGGGCACGCTGGGCCCTGTTTCGGTGGCCGGACGGCCTTAGGCTGCCGCGCATGTGCGGAATCGTGGGATACGTGGGGTCTCGGTCGGCGCTCGATGTCGTGATGGGGGGACTGAAGCGGCTGGAGTACCGGGGGTACGACTCGGCGGGGGTCGCCGTGCTCGCGGACGGGGGGCTCGCCGCCGCCAAGCGGGCCGGGAAGCTCGTCAATCTGGAGAAGGAGCTGGTGCGGGCGCCGCTGCCGGCCGGGGGGACGGGGATCGGGCACACGCGGTGGGCCACGCACGGGGGGCCCACCGACGCGAACGCCCATCCGCACCTCGACAACGCCGGGCGCGTCGCCGTCGTCCACAACGGGATCATCGAGAACTTCGCGGCGCTGCGGGCCGAACTCGCCGGGCGCGGGCACGCGTTGGCGTCCGAGACCGACACCGAGGTCGTCGCGCACCTGCTCGCCGAGGAGTTCTCGGGGTGCGCGGACCTCGCGGAGGCGATGCGGCTCGTGTGCCGGCGCCTGGAGGGCGCGTTCACGCTGGTCGCCGTGCACGCGGACGAGCCGGACGTCGTCGTCGGCGCCCGGCGCAACTCGCCGCTGGTCGTGGGGGTCGGCGAGGGGGAGGCGTTCCTCGCGTCCGACGTCGCCGCGTTCATCGCGCACACGCGCTCCGCGATCGAACTCGGGCAGGACCAGGTCGTCGAGCTGCGGCGCGACGGCGTCACCGTCACCGGGTTCGACGGGGCGCCGGCCGCCGTCCGCTCGTACCACGTCGACTGGGACGCCTCCGCCGCCGAGAAGGGCGGGTACGACTACTTCATGCTCAAGGAGATCGCCGAGCAGCCCAAGGCGGTCGCCGACACGCTGCTCGGGCGGATCGACGGCTCCGGCGCTCTGACGCTCGACGAAGTCCGGATCGCCGCCTCCGAGTTGAGGGAGGTCGACAAGGTCGTCATCGTCGCCTGCGGGACCGCCTTCCACGCCGGGCTCATCGCGAAGTATGCGATCGAGCACTGGACGCGGATCCCCTGCGAGGTGGAGCTCGCGAGCGAGTTCCGGTACCGGGACCCGATCCTCGACGCGCGGACGCTGGTCATCGCGATCTCCCAGTCCGGGGAGACCATGGACACGCTGATGGCGCTGCGGCACGCGCGTGAGCAGGGCTCCAAGGTGCTGGCCATCTGCAACACCAACGGGTCGACGATCCCCCGTGAGTCCGACGCCGTGCTCTACACGCACGCCGGGCCCGAGGTCGCCGTCGCCTCCACGAAGGCGTTCCTGACCCAGCTCGTCGCCTGCTACCTCGTCGCCCTCTACCTCGGGCAGGTGCGCGGCACGAAGTGGGGCGACGAGATCCGGGCCGTCGTCCGGGACCTCGCGGAGATCTCCGGGGAGGTCGAGCGGGTCCTCGAAACCATGGAGCCCGTACGGGAGTTGGCCCGTTCGCTGGCCGGCAAGAACACGGTGCTGTTCCTCGGGCGGCACGTCGGGTACCCCGTCGCGCTGGAAGGGGCCCTGAAACTCAAGGAGTTGGCGTACATGCACGCCGAGGGGTTCGCGGCGGGCGAGCTGAAGCACGGGCCCATCGCCCTCATCGAGGACGACCTTCCCGTCGTCGTGGTCGTCCCCTCGCCCCGGGGGCGGTCCGTCCTCCACGACAAGATCGTCTCCAACATCCAGGAGATCCGGGCACGGGGGGCACGGACCATCGTCATCGCGGAGGAGGGGGACGAGGCGGTCGTGCCGTACGCCGACCATCTCGTACGGATCCCCGCCACGCCGACGCTGCTCCAACCCCTGGTCGCCACGGTGCCGTTGCAGGTGTTCGCGTGCGAACTGGCCACGGCCCGGGGGAACGAGGTGGACCAGCCCCGGAACCTGGCGAAGTCGGTGACGGTGGAGTAGGGGGCGGCGGGGTCGCGCGCCGGAGGCGTACCCGTCCCGGCGCGCGACGTGGAACGGCTAGGCGATGCCCGAGCCGACCCCCTTGCCCTCGTCGTTGGTGTTGTCGCCCCAGTACTCGTAGACGATGACGGTGACGGGGGTCTCCTCGATGTAGTAGTTGCCCTCGATCGACGCGCAGTGGCCGTCGTTGGACGGGTCGGACTGGATGAGCCAGACGCTCGTGCCGTTGTTGTTGCCGTAGACCTGGGCCCTGATGCCGCGCCCGTCCGACTTGTTGTCGCAGACGGTGAGCTTCTCGATGCCGGGCTGGCCGTTGAGGTCCGCGTCGAAGAACGCGGCTCCGCTGCGGTTGGCGGTGTAGACCCAGCCGCTGTTGGCGGACGCCTGGGCCTGGGTGGAGAGGCCCATCGTGGCGGTCAGGGCGAGCCCGGCAACGAGCGAGGCGTTTCTCACGGCTTTCATGGTTTCCTCCCGTTGACGTGAAGGTCACGACTATCCGGGGAGGGAGGGGGTCTGTCATTGGCGCAGCGTCCACACCTGATCGGCGAAGCGTCCAGGGCTGTGCGGCGTCCGCCTACGTCCCGCTCACGTCCCGCCACGCTCCCGGCAGCGCCTCCGCCACGTCGTACGCCGTCGTCGGTGCGCCTTTTGCCGCGAACCGCCCCGCGAGGCCGTGCAGGTACGCCGCGACGCTCGCCGCGTCCAGCGGTGGCAGGCCCGCCGCCAGGAGGGATCCGGTCAGGCCGGAGAGGACGTCGCCGCTGCCTGCGGTGGCCAGCCAGGGGGTGCCTGTGGGGTTGACGCGGACGGGGGCGTCGGGGGCGGCGACCAGGGTCGTGGATCCTTTGAGGAGGACGGTCGACCGGTAGCGGGACGCCAACTCCCGTACCGATGCGAGGCGTTCGGCCTCGACCTGGTCCCGGGAGACGCCCAGGAGCGCAGCGGCCTCGCCCGCGTGGGGGGTGAGGAGGGTGGGGGCCGTACGGCGGCGTACCGTCCCGGCGTCCGCCAGGCGCAGGCCGTCCGCGTCGACGAGGACGGGTACGTCGTCCAGGGCGAGGATCTCGGCGACCGGGCCCGCGTCGTCCCCGGCGCCCGGTCCGGTCACCCATGCCTGGACCCGGCCCGCTTCCTCGGGGCTCCCGTTCGTCACCAGGGTCTCCGGGAAGCGCGCGAGGACCGCGCCCCCGGCGGGACCGACGTACCGTACGGCCCCCGCGCCGCCCCGCAGCGCCCCGGCGACCGCGAGGACCGCCGCGCCCGGGTACCGCGCCGAACCGGCGGCGATGCCCACAACTCCCCGGCGGTACTTGTCACTTGCCGCGCCCGGCCGAGGGAGCAGGCGGGCGACGTCGGCATGCTGGAGGGCCTCCGCGTCCGCGTCCGCGGGCAGGTCGAGGCCGATACCGACGAGGCGGACGACCCCGGCGTACTCCCGCGCCGGATCGATCAGCAGCCCCGGCTTGTGCGTCCCGAACGTCACCGTCAGGTCGGCCCGGACGGCCGCGCCGCGCACCTCGCCGGTGTCCGCGTCGACCCCGCTGGGCAGATCGACGGCGACGACGGGAACGCGGAACTCCTCGACGAGCCGCACGACTTGGGCGGCGTCCTCCCGCAACCCCCCGCGCCCGCCGATCCCCACGATCCCGTCGACCACCAAGTCGGCGACCGGCACGGCGAGTCCGGCCTCCCCGACCCGGCCCCCGGCCCGCAGCAACGCCCGCAACCCGCCCTCGTGCACCCGCCCCGGCGACAGCAGCACCGCCGTCACCCCCGCACCCCGCCGCGCGAGCCGCGCGCCCGCGTACAGCGCGTCACCCCCGTTGTCCCCGCTGCCCACCAGCAGCACCACCCGACGCCCGTACACCCGCCCCATCAACTCCCCGCAGGCCACGGCGAGTCCAGCGGCGGCCCGCTGCATCAACGCCCCCTCGGGCACCCGGGCCATCAGCTCACCCTCGACCCGCCGGACCGTCTCCACGCGATAAGCAGTACGCATACGCCCAGTCTGCCTCCCCCCGGGGAAAACCCCTTGCGCCCCCGCCGCGCCCTGTGGTTACCATCCCCCCGATGACTACCTCTTCTCTTATGAGATTGGGGGCCCCGTCCGCTCAAGGTGAGTGCTGATGGCACACCACCTCACGGACGGCACCCTCTTCTGGCCGCGAGTACGCCGTTACGCCGTACCGCCCGCCATGATCAAGACCGCGACAGCCCGCCGACAGGCGGGCGACTGGGCCGGGGCCTGTGCCGCGGCGCGCGTCGAAGTGGACCTGGACCTCGGGTCCGCGAAACGCGCGTACGGCGCGGCGCCGGTGACCCGGATCCGGGCCGACCTCCGCCATCTCGCGCCGGATCTGCTGCGCTGGCACCTGCCGAGAACCGGCCCTGACGGCCTCCTCAGACCGGCGCTGACCATCCCGCTGGCCCGGTACGACACCGACGGTCGCCCCCTGTGGCTCGTCGTCCGGACGCCTCCCGCCTGGGCGGACGCCGGACAGCGCATCAGCCTCGCGCTGTGGGACGGCGACCTCGCCCGCGACACCCTCGCGCGGCGCCACCCGCACCCCCACCCCAGCCGACGCTTCCGCCTCGACCTGCACCGGCACCTGTGGGACGCGCGCAGGACCGGCGAACTGCCGGACCGCGCCTCAGCGGACGACCAGCACGCCACGCGGCGCTGGCCCACCGAGGCCGCGCTCCTGCTGGACGCCGAGGGGCTGCCGGCGGGGCCGGTGGAGGTGCGGGTGGGCGGGCGCCGGGGGGTGGTGGACACACGGGAGACGCCGGTGGGCGGTGAAGCGGGCGGTGGCGAGTTCGAGGAGTACGGCGAACTGCCCCGGCACGCCGTGAAGTTCACCTCCTCCCCCCTCCCCCTCCTCCCCGACGCCTCCACCCACCCCCTCCCCGACCTCGTCCTCCTCCGTGCGGGGGCCGTCGAGCCCGACGCGCTGCATCCGCTCGTCGCCGAAGCGCTGGTGCCGGGGCACGCCCGGTCCTCCGAGCCTGCGTCCGATCAGGCGCACCGCTACGTCGACTGCCGGGGTGAGCGGCACCGTATCGGCCTCGTCGGCGGTGTCCTCTCGCCGCTCGACCACGCGCCCGAACAGCTCCGCAGGGAGGAGCTGTTGATGGCACTCACGGGAACTCCCCTGCCCTGCCTGCGGGTCATCGACGAGGCGCATCGGCGGCCGGACTGCCTCACCGGCGTCCAGGGGCGGCTGGAGCACGGCGACACGGCCGGCGCGCTCGCCGTCGTCGAGGAACTCCTCGGCCCTGACGCGGTGTTGAGGGACGGCCCGCTCAAGGACGCGTTGGCGGAGGCGGCCGAGCGGCGGGTCGTGTACGGGCTGTACCGGGCGGGGTTGAGCGTGGACGCGCCCGAACGTGCGCGGGAGGGGTGGACCGGGAGGCGGCAGCGGGCCCGGCGGTACTCACGGCGGCCTGAGCCCAAGCGGTAAGCCCCGCGCGCCTGTTCAGGGTTCCTCGCGCAAGGAACCTGCTCAAGAAGCACCTCACCTCACCCCGCCCCACCTCAACGACCCCTCTCCCCGAAACGGTGATCACCCATGCCTGAAAACGCCCAACTCTCCCTCGCCGACGAGCTGTTGGCCCTCCTCTCCGACACCCGCACCGAACCCCGCCCCGACCAGCAGCTGGAAGCCCTGACACTCGCCGTGGCCGCCGACCTCCCCGTCCTCCTGTGGGGCGAGCCCGGGATCGGCAAGACCGCCGCGCTCACCCAGCTCGCCGAGTCCCTGGACCTCCCCCTCACGACCGTCATCGCCAGCGTCCACGAACCCTCCGACTTCTCGGGGCTGCCCGTCGTCGGCGACGACCCCGCCGTCCAGGGCGTGCCGATGGCTCCGCCGGACTGGGCGGTGCGGCTGGTGCGCGCCGGGAAGGGGCTGCTGTTCCTGGACGAGCTGTCGACCGCGCCGCCCGCCGTCCAGGCCGCGCTGCTGCGGCTCGTGCTGGAGCGGCGGATCGGCGCGCTGCGGCTGCCGGCCGGCGTACGGATCGTGGCCGCCGCGAACCCGCGGTCCTCCGCGGCCGACGGCTGGGAGCTGAGCGCGCCGCTCGCCAACCGGTTCGTGCACCTCCAGTGGGCGCACGACCACGAGGTCGTCGTCCGCGGGCTCGGCGGGACCTGGCCGCGGGCGACCCTGCCGGAACTCGATCCCGGGCGGCTCGCCGAGGCCGTGGAGTACGCGCGGCGGGCGGTGTGCGGGCTGCTGGAGGTGCGGCCCAAGCTGGTGCACCAGCTGCCGGGCGCGGAGACGCGGCGGGGCGGGGCCTGGCCGTCGCCCCGCAGCTGGGACATGGCGCTGCGGCTGACCGCGTTCGCGAAGGCCGCCGGGTCCTCGCGCGAGGTGCTGTCCTTCCTCGTCCGGGGCACCGTCGGCGACGGTCCCGGCCTCGAACTCCTCGCCTGCGTCGACCGCATGGACCTGCCCGACCCCGAAACGATCCTCGCGGACCCGGCCGCCGCCGACCTGCCCCACCGGGGCGACCTCCGCCAGGCCGTCCTGGACGGCGTCGTCGAAGCCGTCCGCAACCGCCTCACCCGGTCCCGCTGGGACTCCGCATGGTCGGTCCTGGTCAGAGCCCTGGACACCGGCGCCCCCGACCTGGTCGTCGTCCCCGCGACAACACTGGCCTCCCTACGCCAGGAGGAGTGGGAGGTCCCCGCCCAGATCGAACGGCTCGCCGGGGTGGTGGCCCTGTCCCGCGACGCGGACCGAGTGACGGCGAGGGTGAGGAACCAGCAGAGGCAGAAGGCGGGGACGGGCCGATGACGAGGCGAACGAACACCGAGGCCATGCCCCCGAGCCGGACGCCGAGTGGAGCCTCGGCGCCGGACGTGACTCCCGTGCCGGGTCGGTCGCCGCGCGCGATCCCGGCACCGGCCCAGACCCGCACGCCGGACCTGGCGACCGGCGAGCCCCCGGCATCGGACCAGACCCGCACGCCGGGCCGGTCGTCGCGTGGAGTCTCGGCGCCGGACCCGACTCCCGCGCTGAGTCGGTCGCCGCGCGCGACCCCGGCGCCGGGCCAGACCCGCGCACAGGACCAGGTGAGCAGCGCGACCCCCGCCCCGGACCACACCACCCCCGAGCCCCCGACGCCGGCCCGCCCCCTCACCCCCGTACGCCCCCTCGACACCGACAAGCTCTACACCGCCCGCCTCCAAGCCGCCCGTGCCCGTCCCTACCTCTCCTCCGCCCTCTTCGCGTTGAGTGTCGTCCCGTCGGAGAGCGTGCCGACCATGGCCGTGGATGAGCACTGGCGTTGTTACGTGTCGCCGGGGTTCGTGGAGCGGACGTCGGTGGAGGAGTTGGCCGGGGTGTGGGTGCACGAGGTGTCGCATCTGCTGCGGGACCATCACGGGCGCGGTGAGCGGTATGTGAAGGAGCAGGGGCTCGACGGGCCGGGGGAGCGGCTGCGGATGAACATCGCGGCGGACATGGAGATCAACGACGACATCTACGGGGACGGCCTCGCCCACCCCGCCGGCGCGGTCACGCCGGGGACGCTGAAGCTGCCGACGGGGCTCCTGATGGAGGAGTACGCGAGCCGCTTCCGCCTGGGCTCGCTCACCGGCGACGCCCTCTGGCTCGACTGCGGCAGCGGCGCCGACGGACGTACGCGCGGCTGGGACCTCGGCCCGGACGGCGCCGACGGGCTCACGGCGCAGCAGCGGGACGCCGTACGCTTCCGGGTCGCCCAGGCGATCAAGGGGCGCCCGGGGAGCGCCCCGGAGGGCTGGAAACGCTGGGCGGAGGCGGCGTTCCACCCGCCCCAGCCCTGGCTGCGCCTCCTCGGCGCGGCGCTGCGCTCGGCGGTGTCCGGCGCGGGCGCGGGCCAGGACTACACGTACGGCCGCCCCTCCCGGCGTGCCTCGTCCCTGCCCCGCCTGGTCCTGCCGAGCCTCCGCCGCCGCCCGCCCCGCGTGGCCGTCGTCATCGACACGTCCGGCTCGGTGAGCGACGCGGAACTCGGTACGGCGCTCCTGGAGGTCGCCGCGATCACCCGCGCGGTCGGCGGGCGCCGCGACCTGGTCACCGTCGTCTCCTGCGACGCGGCGGCGCACGTCGCCCACCCCCTGTGCCGGGCGGAGGACATCCCGCTGATCGGGGGCGGCGGCACGGATCTCTGCGAGGGCTTCACCGCGGCCCTGCGCACCCGCCCGGACGTCGTCGTCGCCCTCACGGACGGCCAGACCCCGTGGCCGTCCCAGCCGCCGTGCCGCACGGTCGTCGGCCTCTTCCCCCGTACGGGCAGGGGCAGTTGGCGGGAGACCGACCCGAACTACGTCCCGGAGGGGCCGCCGGGGTGGGCGAAGGTGGTGGAGATCGGGTGAGGGGAGCCGAGCGGCAGCCTGATGGCCGTACCGGAAGAGCCCCCGTCCTGCCGTCGACCCCGCGCCCCCTACCCCTCCGCGATCACCACCGCCGAAGCCACCCCCGCGTCATGGCTCAGCGACACATGCCACCCCGTCACCCCCAGCTCGGCGGCCCGCGCGGCCACGCTCCCCGTCACCCGCAGCCGAGGCCGCCCCGTCTCCTCGACATACACCTCCGCGTCGGTCCACAGCAGCCCGGCGGGAGCGCCGAGGGCTTTCGCGAGGGCCTCCTTCGCGGCGAACCGGGCCGCGAGCGAGGCGGGCCCCCGGCGTTCACCGTTCGGGAGATGGAGTTCGGAGGGGAGGAACAGCCGCGTCGCGAGGCCGGGCGTGCGTTGCAGGGACACGGCGAACCGCTCGATCTCGGCCACGTCGATACCGACTCCGATGATGCTCATGCCGAGCACCTTAGAGGTCACCCCGCCTGTTAACCTGCGGCGTCCTGAAACAGATGTACGAATCAAGCCAGGGGTGGGGACAGAGTGGGCGGCGCAGGGCCGAGCTTCGACATGTACGACAACGCACCGGAACTGATCCCGTTGAGGGACGCGGCGCGGGCGGGGGACTGGAACGGCGTCCGGGGTCTCTTCGGCCGGCTCGGGAGTGTGGACGACGTCATCGCCGCGCTGAACGCCGTCGCGGACATCCGCGGCGTCGAACACCTCCTGGCGCGCGCGGCGGCCGACTTCCCCGCCGACCCCCTGCCGAGGACGATCCTCGCGAAGCGGTACCTGTTCATGGGCTGGGAGGTCCGCGGCGACGGCTACGCGCAGGACGTCTCCCGGGACCAGTTCGCCACCTTCCACGCCTGGCTGCGCCGCGCGGAGCAGCTCCTCATCCAGGTCTGCGCGGAGCAGCCCGCGTACGCCCCCGCCTGGTACATCCGCATCACCCTGGCCCGCGGCCTGGAACTCGGCACCACCGAGGCCCGCCGCCGCTACGACCGCCTGCGCGCCCACCACCCGCACGTGTACGGCGCCCAGGCCGCCCTCCTCCAGCAGCTCTGCCCGAAGTGGGGCGGCACCTGGGAGGAGGCGCACGCCTTCGCCGCGGAGGCGACCCGCGCGGCCCCCGACGGCGCCCCGACCGGCGTCCTCGTCGCCGACGCGCACATCGAGCACTGGCTGTCACTGGGCGACCGGGGCGGACCGTACCTGCGCGGCGTGCACGTCCTCGACGACCTGCGCAACGCCGCCGCCATCTCCGTACGGCACCCGGCGTACCGCCCCGACCTCTCCACGATCGCCGCGCACAGCACCTTCGCGATGGCCTTCTCCCTCGGCGGCCACCACGCCGACGCGGCCCCCCACTTCGCCGAACTCGGCGACCGGGCCGCCGAGTTCCCCTGGGCCTACCTGTCCGACCCGGGGGCCGCGTTCCGTAAGTACCGCAAGTCCGCGCGAGAGGCGGTCGCCCGATGAACAGCACGGTCACACAGGGCATCCCGACCCTGTACGCACCCGGCGGGTCCGGCAGCGACATCACCGCCGGCCTCATGTTCCGCGTGGGCCGAGCCGACGAGACCCTCGCCACCGCCGGCCTCACCCACCTCGTCGAACACCTCGCCCTGCACCGCCTGGGCCTGTCCGACCTGCACTACAACGGCGCCACCGCCAACACGTACACCCTCTTCCACGTCACCGGCACCGAGCAGGAGGTCGTCACCTACCTCAACAGCGTCTGCGCCTCCCTGCGCGAACTCCCGCTGGAGCGGCTGGAGACGGAGAAGGAGATCCTCCGTACGGAGGCGGCCGGACGCGGCGGATCGTCCCAACTCCCCCTGTGGCGGTACGGGGCGCAGGGCTACGGCCTCAGCAGCTACAGCGAGCTGGGCACGTGGAGCCTCACGCCGGACGCCGTCCGCTACTGGGCCCAGACCCGGTTCACCCGCGACAACGCGGTGCTCTGGCTCACCGGCGACCACGTCCCCGCCGGCCTCGACCTCACCCTCCCGCCGGGCACCCGCATCCCGGCCCCGCCGGCGAGCGACGCCCTCCCCGTCACCCCGGCCTACGTCCACGGCGACGACGGCAACGTCGTCCTCTCCGCCGTCGTACGCCGTAGTGCCGCCGCCATGATCTACACCGACCTCCTCGGCCGCGCCCTCTTCCACGACCTGCGCCAGGAGGGCGGCTACTCCTACCAGGCCGACGCGGACTACTCCGTACGCGACGCCACGCACGCCACGATCACCGCCTACGCCGACGCCCTCCCCAAGAAACAGGACGCGGTCATCGGCGGTTTCGTCGACACCCTCGCCCGCCTGCGCGCGGGCACCTTCACCCAGCAGGAACTGGACTCGTCCCGGGCGCGGGTGACGAAGCAGTACGACGACCCCGGCGCGGGCCTCCTCCCCGGCAACGCCCTCAGCCTCCTCCTCGGACGCCCGGTCCAGTCGGTCGAGGAACGCCGGGCGGACCTGCACGCCGTGACCCTCGCCGACGTCCACGAGGTCGCCCAGGAGACCTGGTCCAACGCGCTGATGCAGGTCCCCGGCCGGGGCGTCGACTGGGCGGGCCTCACCCTGGCCCCCCAGTACTCCTCGACCACCGTCACCGGTACGACCCACCCCTCACCGGACGGCGTCACCCTCACCATCGGCCCCGAAGGCGTCTGCCTCGCCACCCCCGGCGGCCCGGTCACCGTCCACTACGCCACCTGCGCCGCCATGACCACCCGCCCCGACGGCTCCCGCACCCTCACCGGCCACGACGGCTTCTCGGTCACGGTCGAACCCACCCTGTTCAAGGGCGTGACCCCGGACCGGATCGCCGCCATCGACGCGGCGATCCCCTCCCACCTGGTCGTCCACCTCCCGCCCCGCGACCCCTCGACCGTCCCCCAGCCCCGGCGGGCGGTGCCGTCTCCACCCGGCAGATCCACCTCGGGGTGGACAGCGGGCCTGTGGTGCCTCGGCCTGCTGACCGCCCTCTGGGCCCTGCTGGCCGTGATCATCACGACCGACAGCACCTCCACGACGGACGTGATCGTCACCGTGTGGATCATGTGGGCGCCGATGGCGGCGGGCACGCTGGCGCTGTACCAGGCCCGGCGCCTACGCCGCTGAGGCCGTCACGGCGCCTGCCACGGCGCCAGCTTGTCCGGATTGCGGACCGCCCAGATGCGGGCGATCCGGTCGTCGTCGGCGAGTTCGAAGGCGAAGACCGTCTCCACCCGGCCCTCGAACTCGATCACGAGGCCCGGCAGGCCGTTGACGGTGCGTTCGCGGATCGTGCGGGGCGGTGACGCCTGGGCGACCTGGAGGTAGAAGCGGGCGATCGGCTCCGCGCCCTCGATCGGCAGCAGGTGGGCGAGGACCCGGCCGCCGCCGTCGGAGGTCGCGGTGGCGCGCGGGTCGAGGAGGCCGACCAGGGCCTCGATGTCCTGCGCCTCCCAGGCCGCCTTGAAACGCCGGACGACGCTCGCCTGGCGGTCCGTGCCGGGGGCGGTCTCCGTTCGCGCGGGCGTCAGGCGGCGGCGCGCGGAGGTCGCCAGCTGCCGGCACGCCGCCGGGCTGCGGCCGACGATCTCGGCGACCTCGGTGAAGGGGTAGCGGAAGACGTCGTGGAGGACGAACGCGACCCGCTCCGCCGGGGTCATCGACTCGAACACGACGAGGAACGCCATCGTCACCGACTCGTCGAGGGTGATCCGGTCCGCCGGGTCGCCACCCGTCGCCGCCGGGTCGGGCAGCGGCTCCGGGATCCACTCACCGACGTACGTCTCCCGCCGGGCCCGCGCCGAGCCCAGCAGGTTGAGGCAGATCCGGCCCGCCACCTTCGTCAGCCAGGCGCCCGGCACGTCGATGGCCTCGCGCTCGGCCGGGGACATCGCGTACCAGCGGGCGTACGTCTCCTGGACGAGGTCCTCCGCGTCGGCCAGGGAGCCGAGCATCCGGTAGCCGAGGTTGAGCAGGTGCCGCCGCTCGCTCATGACGGCGTCCAGCCGTGACGGTTCCGATGGGGTGGTCATACGTGCTCCCTCGTCCGCGTTCCCTCTTCCTTACGGCACGTACGACAGAACAGCACGGCGGAATGTGAGGTCCGGTGGCCTACCTCACACTCGCCTCACATCTCCCGGGGCTGCCTTGTCGGAACGGCAGACAGCGACACGCCTTCCCCAGGACAGGACACCGGACATGAACGACTTCCAGGAGACCGCCGACCGCGTCGAGATCGAGGCCCTGCGCGGCGAATTCACCGACGCGGCGATGATGCGCGACCGGGCCCGCCTCGCCGCGCTCTTCACCACCGACGGCGTGCTGAGCATGCCGAACATCCCGGTGCGTTTCACCGGCCGCGAGGAGATCCGCCTCGGCGGCGAACGCCTCCAGGCCCAGTGGGACTTCTTCGTCCAGAACACCCACCCGGGCGTCATCCGCATCGACGGCGACACGGCCACGGGCCGCGCGTACATCGAGGAGATCGCCCGCGTCCTCGACGGCCGCTCCGGCCTCAACTTCGCGATCTACCACGACACTTACCGCCGTACGCCGGAAGGCTGGCGGTTCGCCGAACGCGTCTACGAGGTCAGGTACCTCGACACGACCCCCCTGAAGGGGGCAGCGCCGGGGGAGGGGGCGGCGGAGGAGTGGGCGGCTGCTGAGGGGGTGGCTGGTACGGGGAGGGCCGGCGGAGAGGTGGTTGGTGTGGAGGGGGTCGGTGTGGGGAGTGCCGGTGAGGGAGTGACCGGCTTCGACGCCCCGGCGTCCCCCGACCGCCTGGCCCGGACGGTCGAGGCGCTCCGCGCGAACGGCTTCACCGTCGAACTCCTCGACGACGCCGAGGCGGCCCGCGCCCGCGTCAAGGAGCTGATCCCGGCCGGCGCGACCGTGTTCACGGGGGCCAGCGAGACCCTCCGGCTCTCCGGCATCACCCGGGACATCGAGGAGGGCGGCCACTGCGAGGCGATCAGGCCGCGCGTGGTGAAGATGGACCGCGCCACGGAGTCCGACCGGATACGCCGCCTGGTGGCCACGCCCGATGTCTACGTCGCCAGCGTCACGGCCGTCACCGAGACCGGCGCACTGGTCATCGCCTCGGCCACCGGCAGCCAGCTCCCGGCATCCGCCGGCGGCGCGGGCCGGGCGATCTGGATCATCGGCGCCCAGAAGGTCGTACCGGACCTGCCCACCGCCCTGCGCCGGATCGAGGAGCACGCACTCCCCCTGGAAAGCGTCCGAGCCCAGGCGGTGTACGGCCAACCGAGCGCGGTCAACCGCCTACTGATCCTGAACGCCGAACCGCAGCCGGGCCGGGGCACGGTCCTGCTGCTGCGCGAGGCGATCGGCTACTGAGACGCTGGGGAGGGGTGCTGGGGTGCTGGGGTGCTGGGACTTCTGGGTGCGCCGAGCCGGGCAGAGGAACTGAGGCGCCGCAACAGAGCCCGCCGCCGTCAGCCCCGGCACCGCTCCCGCACTCCACACCACCCCGCGCACGGGCCCGACTCAGAGGCCGAGCCCCGCGCTGCTCCCCGCGCCAGGGCGGGGCGAACGACGCCGAGTCCTGCGTCGCCGCGTCGGCGTCCCCGGCCCTCTACGCCAGGCCCCGCGCCAACACGCTCCGCAGCCCCCTACGCCGCGTCCCTCACCCGCACAGCCTCCTCCGCCACCCCGCACTCCGGCTCCTCCGCCGGAGGCGCCGGCATCGGTGCCAGCGGAGGCAACGACACCGCCTCCGCGGCAGCACTCGCCGCGAGCAGCTCACGCATAGAAACAACCGGCATGGACATGGACGCCTCCAGCGGGTCGGGGGCGAGCGCGGAAGGCTACTTAGGTAGACCTAACCACGAACTGGATACCATATGACCACGCCCGATGCCGGGGACGCAATATTTTGCCGACAGCGCGTCGGAATGTTCACACCTGGAGCACACGGCCCAGTTCGACCCCGGCCCACCGGGAACCGAGCCCGCGCAGCGACACGTGCCGGACCTCGTCCGTGGTGTCCCCGACGGCCCGCTGGATCCCGATGACGAGCCGGTCGTCGGTCAGCTCCTCGACCTTCCCCTCCCCCCACTCCACGACGATCACGGAGTCGGACAGGGAGACGTCGAGGTCGAGGTCCTCCATCTCGTCGAGCCCGCCGCCGAGGCGATACGCGTCGACGTGGACCAGCGGAGGACCGCCCCCCAGGGACGGATGCACACGGGCGATGACGAACGTCGGCGAGGTCACGGCCCCCCGCACCCCGAGCCCCTCCCCGAGCCCCCGCGTGAGCGTCGTCTTCCCGGCCCCCAACTCCCCGTCGAGCATGACGAGATCCCCGGCACGCAGGATCGAGGCGAGCCGAAGACCGAGGTCACGCATCTGCTCGGGGGACGTGACGGTCAGCTCAACCAGGCTGTGCGGTGCTGCTGCTTCCATAGCCACCCACGGTAGCCCCCGCCGGAAACGCCCCGGCCCGCACCAGCAGGTCGGCGAGCCGATCCGTGACCACCTCGGGATGCTCCAGCATCACCAGATGCCCCGCGTCGGGGACCAGCACCAACTCCGCGTCCGGCAGCAGATCCCCGATCGCCTCGCTGTGCTCACTCGGCGTCACCAGATCCCCGACCCCCGCGAGGACCAGCACCGGCATCTCCGTGAACCACGCCAGCGCCCCGGTCTTGTCGTGCTCCGTGAACGCCGGATAGAACTCGGCGACGACATCGATGGTCGTCCCCTCGATCATCCGCTCCGCGAACCGCGCGACGGCGGGATCGACGTCCCGCGAGGAGAACGAGTACCGCTTGATGATCCCCGCGAACAGCTCGGCCGTGGCCCGCCGCCCCTTCTCGACGATCGCGGCCTGCTGACCGAGCACCTTCAGGACCCCCGGCAGCACCCGCCGCACGGCGTTGACCCCGGCGGCCGGCAGCCCGTAGTTGACCTCCCCGAGCCGCCCGGAGGACGTCCCGACGAAGGCGGTTGCGACGACCCGCTCGCGCACGAAGTCGCCGTACTGATCGGCGAGCGCCATGACGGTCATGCCGCCCATGGAGTGCCCGACGAGCACGACCGGCCCTTCAGGCACGGCCGCGTCGATGACGGCCTTCAGATCCCGCCCGAGCTGATCGATGCTGACCGGCACCCCGTCCTGGAGCTGCGCGACCCCGTGCCCGGACCGCCCGTGGCTGCGCTGATCCCAGTGCACGGTCCGTACGACACCCCGCAGCGCCGCCCGCTGGAAATGCCAGGAGTCCTGGTTCAGGCAGTACCCGTGGCTGAAGACGACGGTCACGGGAGCCGGCGCCTTACGCCCGAACAGCCGCCGGCGCCGGGGCGCGGAGCCGCCCTCGGGCTCGACGTCGTCGACCTCGTAGTACAGCTCGGTGCCGTCATCGGCGTACGCCTTGCCGGGGGTGCCGCGCAGCGCGCCGTACGGACCGGTGGAGTCCAGCGCGAGGCGGGCCTTCTTGCGCATGCCGCGCCCGACCGTCATCCGCTCCAGGGCGACCCCCGCGGCGGCGCCCGCCGCGATCACCCCTATCGCGGCGCCCGCGATGCCGGTCGCGCGGCGCCAGTTGCCCGCGGCGTCCCCCGTGGCGGAGACGATCGTCTCCACACCGCTCTCGCTCACGTACCGCTCCTCTCCACCACAGTCCTACCCACCGACGTAGACGCGGGGAACGCGCGCGGAGACGCGGGTGACGATCTCGTACCCGATGGTCCCGGCGGCCTGCGCCCAGTCCTCGGCTGTCGGTTCCCCACGATCACCCGGTCCGAACAACACCGCCTCCGCACCGGCCTCGACCTCGTCACCTCCGAGGTCCACGACGAACTGGTCCATCGCGATCCGCCCGGCGGCCGTCCGCCACTTCCCGCCGATCAGCACCGGCCCGGCGCCCGAGGCATGCCGGGGCACACCGTCGCCGTAGCCCAGCGGGACCAGCGCGAGGGTCGTCTCGCCGGGGGTGACGTAGTGGTGGCCGTAACTCACCCCATGCCCGCCGGGCACGTGCTTGACCAGCGCGACCGGCGCCGTGAGCGTCATCGCCGGGCGCAGGCCCAGATCGGCGGAAGCGCCGAGGTCCGGGCTCGGCGAGAGGCCGTACATCGCGATGCCCGGCCGGACGAGGTCGTAGTGCGCCTCGGGCAGGGTGAGCGTCGCGGGCGAGTTCGCGATGTGCCGCACCTCGGGCCGCACGCCCTGCGCCTGCGCGTACGCCGTCATCTCGCGGAAACGGTCCAACTGGGCCTGGGTGGAGGGGTGTCCGGGCTCGTCCGCACAGGCGAGATGCGACCACAGACCGACGACACGTACGGCGCCCGCGCGCTCGGCGTCGCGTGCGTGCCGTACGAGGTCGGCCCAGTCGGCGGGCTGACTGCCGCCCCGGCCGAGACCGGTATCGGCCTTGAGGTGGACGCGGGCGGTCTTCTGTACGGCCTTGGCGGCCTCGGTGACTTCTTCCAGCGCCCACAGCGCGCTCACCGACACGTCGATGCCGGCTTCGATGGCCTCACGCCAGGGGCCGCCCGGCGTCCACAGCCAGCACATGATCCGTACGTGGTCCGGGAGCCCGGCTTTTCGGGAGAGTGCCAGCGCCTCTTCCGGCGTCGCCGTCCCCACCCACGTCGCGCCCGCCTCCACCGCCGCGCGGGCACACGGGATCGCGCCGTGGCCGTACCCGTCGGCCTTCACGACCGCCATGAAGGCCGCGCCCGGTGCCTTCGACCTCAGCGCGCGTACGTTCGCCCGCAGCGCCGCCAGGTCGATCACCGCCCTGGCCCGCGCCCGTTCCGTCTCTCTCATCGCCCCCAGTCTCTCAGAGCCGCCTCTTCCCCCAGACGTACACCCGGTCGCCCTTCTTCAGCACACCCCACAGCTTCCGGGCATCGGGGACGGTGAGATTGACGCAGCCCATCGAGCCGACGGTCGTGTGAATGCTGCCGTACACCGCGTGGAATGCCTGGCCGCCGCTGAAGAACTGCGAATACGGCATCGGGGTGTTGTACAGCGTGGAGACGTGGTTCTTGTGCCGCCAGTAGACCTTGAACCAGCCGGTGCGGGTCGGGTGCGCCTTTCGCCCGCTCCGCATGGATACCGGCCCGTAGACGACTTTGCCGCCCTTCTGTACCCAGGTGATCTGCCGGGTGAGATCCACACACGCGACGCGGTAATTCCTGACGGGGCATTTCTTGGCGGCGTTCGGCTTTTTCTTCGCGGAGATGAATTGCATCCGATTCCACGTGACCGGCCCCGCGAATCCGATAGCGGGCTTGATCTTCTGCTTCTTCTGGAACGCCTTGATGCTCTTGCAGTCCTGTGCGGACTGCTTTCCGTCCACTTTCAGCTTCAGCCACCGCTCGATCTGCCGCTGATAAGGCCCGGTCTTCTTGCTGCAACTCACTCGGGCCACGGCTTCGCCGAGGGGTACGTATTCCACGAGGGCGTAGGCGCCGGGGGTGGCGTCCTGGGGCTCGACGGCGTCCTCCTCGACGCCGGGTGCGTACGTCTTCGGCGCCAGCACCTGGTCCGGGGTGTCGACCAGCGCGGTCTGTTTCACGCCGGGCACGAGGTCTTCCTCCGGGACGGGAGCGGCGTTGGCTGCGCTGCCGGGCAGCAACACGACGCCGGCCAGCATCAGGGCGATGGGTGTACGTCTGCTCATCATGCGATCAGACGTAACGCCTCCGGCGCCGCGAGCCGTGTAGGGCACGCGGTGAAGTCACTCGTACCGCTCCCAACTGTGCCCACCCCGGTGCCCCTCGGTCAGCCAGCACGCGTCCCCCTTTTCCGGGCCGCGGGAATGGCAGTACGGGAGTTGTTCCACCGTGATGTTCTGGGGGTCGGACCAGGTGATCCAGACCGAGCCCGGGGCATTCGCCGAGAGGTCCCTCAGGAGGCAGGTGTGGGGACCGTACTTGTGGTCGTCCAGCTCGCAGCGGACGTAATCCGGGACCGGCTCCTCCTCCGGACGTCCGTGCGGGAATTCTAGCGCGGATTCCCTCAGCTCCTCCGGAACGACGAGGATGGCGGAACAGAGCGCCATGGCAACCTCCTTGACTTTCTGGGTAGTTCGGGTCACACGATGGGCCATCGATGCGTACGCTCGGAAGGGTTCTGAGGTTTCCAAGGCCCCTGGAAAGCGGGTGAATTGAACAGGTGAACGACGAATCGGAGCCTGTGGACGGGCTGGAGTGGTTCGGCAGGGAGGTCGCGGCGGCGCTGGAGCACAAGGGGGCGACACAGAAGGCTCTGGCCGTCGCCACCGGCTACAAGGAGCCGTACGTCTCGAAGGTGGTGAACGGGAAGGCGCTGGCGTCGCCGCACTTCGCGGACAAATGCGACTGTTTCTTCAATACGCCGGGGTCGTTCGGGCGGTTGCTGGTGCGGGTGAGTGAGCGGGGGAACCCCGGGTGGTTCGTGCCGTATCTCCAGTTGGAGAAGGAGTCCGCCAAGATCGAGGACTACAGCACCAGTTTCATCATGGGCATCCTCCAGACCCCGGAGTACGCGGAGGCGGTCTACCGAGCGGCACGTCCACGGGAGACCGAGGACCAGATCAAGGCGCTCGTCGAACTGCGCATGCGTCGCCGGGAGATCCTGGAGCAGCCGGAGCCGCCGATCCTGTGGGTGATCCTGCATGAAGCCGTGCTGCGTACGGTCGTTGGAGACCGAGGCGTCATGGTCGGACAGTTGCAGCACCTCGCGGCGATGTCCGCGATCCCGCACGTCACGCTGCAAGTTCTCCCCTTCGCCGCAGGTGCCCCCGCGTCTGGCCAGTCGTTTAACCTGCTTACGCAAGAAAACGGGGCGACGGTCTTGTACTCGGAGACCGCAGGCAGGGGGTTCGTCAACGACTCCACGTCTGACGTGCGGACGTGGTCGGACACCTACAACCGGCTCCGTGCGGCAGCGGAGTCCGAGGCCGACTCCTTGGCCCTGATCCACTCGATCATGGAGGAGCACGCCAGATGAGCAACACCCTCGATCCTCGCCGCCTCACCTGGGTCAAGAGCACCTACAGCGACGGCCAGGGCGGCCAGTGCGTCGAGTGGTCCCCCTCCTACGCCCGCACCCACGGCCTCGTCCCCGTCCGCGACAGCAAGACCCCCACCGCCCCGCCCCTCCTCCTCACCCCCACCGCCTTCGCCGGCCTCCTCACCCTGGCCCGACTTTCCTGACCCCCAGGAAAGTCGGGGTCGTCTGCTTGACTTGATGACACAATTATCGTGTCATGGTTGGGTGCTGTACTCGACTCCGCTCTTGAGCGCCGACGACCAGCGAGTCCTCGACGAGATCGAAGCCATGCGCCGCGCCCTGCGGCACATGCTCCGGGCCACTCCCCGCTGGACACGCCAACTCCGCCGCAACCTCACCGCCCGTGCGATCGCCGGATCGAACACCATCGAGGGGTATGCCGCGACGGTCGACGACGTGGAAGCCCTCATGTCCGGCGAGGAACCCCTGGAGACGGGCGAACGGACGCGCGTCGAGCTGGAGGGCTACCAGCGCGGCATGACGTACATCCAGGCCCTCGCCGACGCCGGTGACGATTTCCGGTACGACGCCGGGCTGCTCAACGGCCTGCACTTCATGCTGCAAGGCCACCACCTCGACAAGCGCCCCGGCCGCTGGCGTGACGGACCCGTCTACGTCACCAGCCCCGACGACCCTCTGGTCCCGGCCTACACCGCCCCGGACCAGGCGGACGTCCCAACGCTGATGTCGGAGTTCATCGACTGGCTCAACGAGGGCGACCTCGACGCCCCCGTCCACGTCCGCGCGTCCATGGCCCACCTCAACCTCGTAAAGATCCACCCATGGAAGGACGGCAACGGGCGTATGTCCCGCGCCCTGTCCACCCTCGTCTTCTCCCGTGAGGCCCTGATGCCGCCCGAGTTCTCGTCCATCGAGGAATGGCTCGGCCGGGGGCAGAACACGTACGCCTACTACCAGATCCTGGAGGACGTGGGCGGCCCGCACTGGAGTCCGGAGCGGGACACCCGGCCCTGGGTCCGGTTCTGCCTGACCGCCCACCACCGCCAGGCCCAGCAGGCCCAGCGGCGCTTCGACGTGATGTCGCGGGCCTGGACCCGCCTGGTCGAAGGCGTCGAAGCGGCCGGCCTGGACGAGCGGGTGGTCTATGCCCTGCTCCCCGCGTTCTCGGACGCGAAGGTCCGCCGCACCGTCTACCAGCAGGACGCCGACCTCAGCGACCAGCAAGCCATCCGCGACATCCGGGAACTCGTCGCGCGCGGCTGGCTCATCGCCCACGGCAAGGCCCGCGCCCGCTACTACGCCCCAGGGCCCCTCATGGACCCGGTCAGGGAAGAAGTCCGCCAGTCCATGGAGCCGTACGCAGACCCCTATCGGCGCCGGCCCTGACCTGAGAAGCCGGGGGTTCTCACCGGATCACCAGCACCCGCCGCCCCACCGTCGCGAAGTCCCACATCGCATCCCCGTCCGGACGGGTCTCCCGGATGCCGCCCGTCTTGACCATCGTGTCCCCGTCCGGCAGGGCCCCGTTGACGGCCGCGCTGAAGCCGATCGCCATGCCGTCCGGGGTCGCCGCGAAACGGACGACGTGTTCGATGTGGGTGCCGTCCGTCGCGGTGACCGCGCCCGCGCGGGAGGAGACGACGTACGCGCCCGGCTTGGGGTCGACGCCGCCCGGGTAGACGCGGAACGTCCGGGTGACCTTGCCGGTCTCGTCGACCAGCCAGACCCGGTCGTCGTCGACGGAGTAGACGACCCGCTGGCCCGCCCCGGAGTTCGCCGGGAGCGCGTCGGGGTGTTTCACGTCGCGGGGGGCTTTGGAGGCGGCCGTGGGGAGGGGGTTGCTCAGGCCGTCCGGCGACTGGGCGGATGCCTGCCAGGCCAGTACGCCCACCGTCGTGATCGCCGCTGTCATGAGCCCGGCCACGAGTCCCGCGCTGCTGCTTGTCACCTGCGCCCGCCTCCGCACCAAAACGTCCGTTTTCGCACCGGACGCTAGCAGGAGGGGACGTGTCCCACCCCCGCGCGCCGTAGGCTGTTCGCGTGCTCTTGCTCGCTCTGGATACCGCCACCCCCGCAGTCACCGTCGCCCTGCACGACGGCGACGAGACAGTCGCCGCGTCGAGTCAGGTGGACGCGCGCCGGCACGGTGAGCTGTTGTTGCCGACCGTGGACCGTGTGCTGGCGGAAGCGGGGGTGAGACTGGACGCCGTGACGGGGATCGTCGTAGGGACCGGGCCGGGGCCGTACACGGGGCTCAGGGTCGGGCTGATGACGGCGGACACGTTCGGGCTGGCGCTGGGCGTGCCGGTGTACGGCGTGTGCACGCTGGACGGGCTCGCGTACGAGGCGGAGGTCGAGGGACCGTTCGTGGTCGCGACGGACGCCCGGCGCAAGGAGGTGTACTGGGCGCGGTACGAGGACCGGCGTACGCGGGTGAGCGGACCGGCGGTGGACAGACCCGCCGAGGTCGGCGAGGACGTTCCGGCGTTCGGGGCCGGCGCGCTGCTGTACCCGGAGCACTTCGAGGTCGTACCCGGCCCATCGCATGTGTCCGCCGCCGCCCTCGCCGCGCTGGCCGCCGAGCGGCTCGCGGCCGGCATCGAGCTGGACGAACCCCGCCCCCTCTACCTGCGCCGCCCCGACGCCCAGGTCCCCAAGAACTACAAGGTGGTCACACCGAAGTGACCGAGCCTGTGATGCGGGAGATGCGCTGGTGGGACATCGATCCCGTGCTGGAGCTGGAACGGGGCCTGTTCCCCGAGGACGCCTGGTCGCGGGGCATGTTCTGGTCGGAGCTGGCACACGCGCGGGGGCCGGAGGCGAACCGGCGGTACCTCGTGGCGCTTCAGGATCATGATCGGATCATCGGATACGCCGGTCTCGCCGCGTCCGGCGACCTCGCCGACGTACAGACCATCGCCGTGGCCCGCGACCACTGGGGCACCGGCCTCGGCGGCCGGCTCCTCACCGAACTCCTGCGCGCGGCAACGGAGTTCGAGTGCCCCGAAGTCATGCTGGAGTGCCGCATCGACAACATCCGCGCCCAGAAGCTGTACGAGCGCTACGGCTTCGAGCCGATCGGCTTCCGGCGCGGCTACTACCAGCCGGGGAACGTGGACGCGCTGGTGATGCGCCGCACGGACCCCGCAGCAACTCCCGTACGAGGAACCGAGAACGATGACTGACGAACCCCTGGTCCTGGGGATCGAGACCTCCTGCGACGAGACCGGCGTCGGGATCGTCCGGGGCACCACCCTGCTCGCGGACGCGGTCGCCTCGTCCGTCGACGAGCACGCCCGCTTCGGCGGCGTCGTCCCCGAAGTCGCCTCGCGCGCCCACCTGGAGGCGATGGTCCCGACGATCCAGCGCGCCCTGAAGGACGCCGGGGTCACGGCGAAGGACCTCGACGGCATCGCCGTCACCGCCGGTCCGGGCCTCGCGGGCGCGCTGCTGGTCGGCGTCTCGGCGGCGAAGGCGTACGCGTACGCGCTGGGCAAGCCGCTGTACGGCGTCAACCACCTCGCCTCGCACATCTGCGTCGACCAGCTGGAGCACGGCCCGCTGCCCGAGCCGACGATGGCGCTGCTGGTCTCCGGCGGGCACTCCTCGCTGCTGCTGTCCAGCGACATCACCTCGGACGTCCGCCCGATGGGCGCGACGATCGACGACGCGGCGGGCGAGGCGTTCGACAAGATCGCGCGTGTCCTGAACCTGGGCTTCCCCGGCGGCCCGGTCATCGACCGGTACGCCAAGGAGGGCGACCCCAACTCCATCGCTTTCCCACGGGGGTTGACCGGCTCGCGCGACCCCGCGTACGACTTCTCCTTCTCCGGGCTGAAGACGGCCGTGGCCCGCTGGATCGAGGCGAAGCGGGCGGCGGGGGAGGAGGTGCCGGTGCGCGATGTGGCCGCGTCCTTCCAGGAGGCGGTGGTGGACGTGCTGACCCGCAAGGCGGTTCGCGCCTGCCGGGACGAGGGCGTCGACCACCTGATGATCGGCGGCGGCGTCGCCGCCAACTCCCGGCTGCGGGTGCTCGCCCAGGAGCGGTGCGAGGCCGCCGGGATCCGACTGCGGGTGCCCCGGCCGAAGTTGTGCACCGACAACGGGGCGATGGTCGCGGCGCTGGGCGCGGAGATGGTGGCGCGGAACCGGGCCGCCTCGGACTGGGACCTGTCGGCGGACTCGTCGCTGCCGGTCACCGACCCCCACGTACCCGGCCACACCCACTCGCACGATCACGTGCACGAGGTCAGCAAGGACAACCTGTACGGATGACAGTCGCGTTGATGTGGGAGGCCAAAGCGGCGGCGGGCCGGGGCGAGGAACTCCTCGCCTGGGCCCGCCGCCAGCCCCTCGCGACATCTCCCCTCCGTCGGGAGACGTTGCGAGGCCCCGAGGGCCGGGTGCTGGTCATCACCTGGTGGGACGCGGAGTACGAGGCACAGCTGCCCGAACTCCCGGAACCCGAAGGGGACTTGATCGCCCGCCCGGTGCACCGGTGGCGCTTCGAGAGTGTCGGCTAGTCCACCGCGGTCTCACACAGCAGCCGCCGGTCCACCCCCAACTCCCGCACTTCCCCGGTGAGTTCGACCTGAACGGCGTGCCGGGTGTCCGCGCTGGACGCCCCCACCCGCAGCTCCAGCACCCCGGGTTCGACGATCCGCCGCCCACCGCGATCCGTGAACGCCGACAGGTCCGCGTGGAACGTGAACGTCACCCGGCGAGACTCGCCCGGCTCCAACTCCACCCGCTGGTACCCGATCAGCCGTACGTCCGGCCGCGTCACCGAGGCCACGGGGTCGTGCAGATAGAGCTGGACGACCTCGGCCCCGGCCACGTCCCCGGCGTTGCGGACGGTCACGCCGACGTCGTACGAACCGTCGGTCGGGATCGTCGCGCCTTCGCCGATCCCCTCCCACACGAACTCCGTGTACGACCGCCCATGTCCGAACGGGTACAAGGGAGTCGGGTCGAGGTTGCTCACCTCGCCTTTGAGTCCCAGCGGCGGCTGGAGGTACGTCCACGGCTGGCCCCCGGTCACGCGCGGCACGCTCACCGGCAGCCGCCCCGACGGGTTGACGCGGCCCGACAGGACCCCCGCCACGGCCGGCCCCCCTTCCTCGCCGGGGAAGAACGCCTCGACGACCGCGCCGAGCCGCCCGTGCCAGCGACCCAGCGCGTAGGGCCGCCCGGCGAGCATGACGAGCACGACCGGGACGCCGGTCGCGACGAGCGCGTCCAGCAACTCGGCCTGGATGCCGGGCAGTCGGAGGTCCTCGGCGTCGCAGCCCTCGCCTGAGGTGCCGCGTCCGAAGAGCCCGGCCCGGTCACCGAGGACGGCGACACAGACGTCCGCCTCGGCGGCACGCGCGACGGCCTCGTCGAAGCCGCCGGTGTCCGGGTCGTCGACCCCGCAGCCCTCGGCGAACGTGACCTTCGCGTCGGGGAGTTCGGCGCGCAGCGCCTCCAGCACGGTCGGAATCTCGATGCCGTTGACGACCCCGGGGTGGTGGGGGAGGACGTGGGAGGGGAAGGAGTAGCAGCCGAGCATCGCGAGCGCGTCGGCGGCGCGCGGACCGACGACCGCGATGCGCGTGTCCGGCGCGAGGGGCAGGATGCCGTCCGGGTTGTCGAGCAACACCACCGACTCTTCGGCAAGTTGGCGGGCCACAGCCCGGTTCTGCGCCGAGTCCAGCTCGACCGGCTCGGCGTGGACCGGCTCCCAGTCCTCGTCCAGGAGACCCAGTTCGCACTTCTGGAGGAGGACCCGACGGACAGCGTTGTCCACCAACTCCTCGGGAACGGCGCCTTCCTGAACGGCTGTCAGGAGCGGCTTGCCGTAGCACTTCAGCGTCGGCAGCTCGACGTCGATGCCGGCGGCCAGCGCCGCGTGGGCCGCCTGGGCGGGCGTACCGGCGACGCGGTGCAGGGTCTCCAGGAAGCCGACCGCGAAGTAGTCGGAGACGACCGTGCCGGTGAACCCCCAGGTCTCGCGCAGCAACCCCGTGAGGAGTTCCGGGTCGGCGGAGGCCGGGACGCCGTCGCGCTCGGTGTAGGACGGCATCACCGAGCGGGCGCCGCCCTCGCGGATCGCCATCTCGAACGGGGGCAGGGTGACGTCCGCGAACTCGCGGGTGCCCGCGCGCACGGGAGCCAGGTTGCGGGCGCCGGCGGAGGACGCGTACCCGGCGAAGTGCTTCAGCGTGGCGACCACGCCGGACGACTCCAGGCCCCGTACGTAGGCGGTGGCGACCGTGCCGACCAGGTACGGGTCCTCGCCGATCGTCTCCTCGACGCGGCCCCAGCGGGCGTCGCGCACGACGTCCAGGACGGGGGCGAGGCCCTGGTGGACGCCGACCGAGCGCAGGTCGTGGCCGATGCGGGCGGCCATCCGCTCGACGAGGGCCGGGTCGAAGGAGGCGCCCCAGGAGAGGGGGACCGGGTAGGCGGTGGCCTGCCAGGCGGTGAAGCCGGCGAGGCACTCCTCGTGGGCGAGCGCAGGGATGCCGAAGCGGTTCGCGGCGACCAGGCGGCGCTGGGCCTCGGCGAGGGCGCGGGCACCGGCCGTCGGGTCGACGGGGGCGGTGCCGAAGGGGCGGGTGAGCTGGCCGAGGCCGTGCGAGACCAGCTCCTCCCAGTCGTAGTCGGCGGTCATGTCGGACTGATGGGGCGCGACTCCGCCGTCCTCGGTGTCGGCGCCCACCCAGACGCCGTAGAGCTGGGCGGTCTTCTCCTGGAGGGTCATCCGGGAGATCAGGTCGTCGACCCGTGCGGCGGCGGGCAGGGAGGAGTCGCGCCAGGGGGCGCGTTCGGAGGCCGAGCCGGTCTCGGAGGCGGTGGTCATGAAGCTCCTGTCAGAGGTCGGTGAGCCACCAGTCGGACTGTTCCGCGCAGTCCCTGCGCGAATGTTTCGAGCTTAATTCCGAATGTTCCGGGAACCTATGGCGCCGCACGGGGTTCGTCAAGAGGGTGTGCGGCGATACGATCGCCGCCATGACACCCTCGGACCCCGCTGAAACGCGGCCACAGACCGCGACGCTCGCGGAGATCGCCCGCGAGGCCGGCGTCTCCGCGCCGACTGTTTCGAAGGTCCTCAACGGCCGGGCCGACGTCGCGCCCGGCACCCGGACCCGCGTCGAGGAACTGCTGCGCGCCCACGGCTACCGGCGCAGGCGGGCCGAGGCGACCCGGTCCCCCCTCATCGACCTGGTCTTCCACGAACTGGAGAGCGCCTGGGCCCTGGAGGTCATCCGGGGCGTGGAGAACGTCGCGCGCGACGCCGGCCTCAGCGTCGTCCTGAGCGAGTCCGCCGGCCGCCTCACCCCCGGCCGGACCTGGGCCGACCAGGTCGCCGCCCGCCGCCCGCACGGCGTGATCCTCGTCCTGTCCGGCCTCGACGAGTCCCAGCGCGCGCTGCTGACCAGCCGTTCCGTGCCGTTCGTCGTCATGGACCCGGCCGGCGACCCCGGCGCGGACGTCCCCTCGATCGGCGCCACCAACTGGCAGGGCGGCCTCGCCGCCACCCGTCACCTGGTCGAACTCGGCCACCGCCGGATCGGCGCCATCACCGGCCCGCCGCAGATGATGTGCAGCCGCGCCCGCATCGACGGCTACCGCGCCGCCCTGGAGACGGCGGGCCTGCCCGTCGAGCCCGACCTCATCCGCACCGGCGACTTCCACCACGACACCGGCTACCGCGTCGGCCGCGAACTCCTCGCCCGCCCCGACCGCCCCACCGCCGTCTTCGCCGGCAACGACCTCCAGGCCCTCGGCCTGTACGAGGCCGCGCGCGAACTGGGCCTGCGCATCCCCGAGGACCTCAGCGTCGTCGGCTTCGACGACCTGCCGGTCGCCCGCTGGGTCGGCCCGCCGCTGACGACCGTACGCCAGCCCCTCACCGAGATGGCCGAGGCGGCGGCCCGGCTCGTCCTTGAGCTGGGGCGCTCGGACAACGGCAGCGCGGAGGGGCCCGCCGCCACGCGGGTGGAGCTGGCGACGAGTCTGGTGGTGCGGTCGAGCACGGGGGTGCCGCCGCTGGCCGGAAGCTGATGTACGGGGCTGAGGGCGGCGTCTGTATCGACGGGGGCGGTGCGTGACCTTGACGGGGGTGGGGCGTGGCCCCACACTCCACCGAAGTCAATCGGTTGCACGACCGAAACTTTCGGAGGCACCCGCAATGAGACCCTCCAGAACCTCCCGTACGTCCCTCAGTGCCCTGTTCGCCGGGGCGGTGACCGTCGCCGCCCTGCTCACCGCCACCGCTACCCCCGCCCAGGCCGCCGACACCCCCCTGCGCGACCTCGGCACGGCGAAGGGCAAGGTCATCGGTACGGCCGTGACCGGCTCCAAACTCACCGGCACGTACGGCGACCTGGCCGGCGCCCAGTTCTCCTCCCTGACCCCCGGCAACGCCATGAAGTGGGGTTCCGTCGAGCCCACTCAAGGCACCTTCAACTGGGCCGAGGCCGACCAGATCGTCGACTTCGCCGAGGCGCACAACCAGCAGGTGCGTGGCCACACCCTCGTCTGGCACAGCCAGAACCCGAACTGGCTCACCAACGGCAGCTGGACGCCTGCGCAGTTGAGCACGCTGCTCCAGAACCACATCAACACCGAGGTCGGCCGCTACAAGGGGCGGATCGCCGCCTGGGACGTCGTCAACGAGCCGTTCAACGAGGACGGGACGTATCGCCCGACCCTCTGGTACAACGGGCTCGGCGTCGACTACATCGCCAACGCGCTGACCTGGGCGCGGGCCGCCGACCCCAACGCGAAGCTCTACATCAACGACTACAACGTCGAAGGCGTCAACGCGAAGTCCAACGCCCTCTACAACCTGGTCAGTTCGCTGAAGCAGCGGGGCGTGCCGATCGACGGGGTGGGGCTTCAGGCCCACCTGATCCTCGGGCAGGTGCCGTCCACCTTCCAGCAGAACATCCAGCGGTTCGCGGACCTCGGGCTCGATGTCGCGATCACCGAGCTGGACATCCGCATGAACTTGCCTTCCGACGCCACCAAGTTGGCCCAGCAGAAGGCCGACTACAAGGCGGTGACCGCCGCCTGCGTCGCCGTCGCGCGGTGCGTGAACCTCACGGTGTGGGGGTTCACCGACTCCGACTCGTGGGTCGAGTCGACGTTCCCGGGGCAGGGGGCGGCCACGCCGTACGACGCCAACTTCCAGCCCAAGCCCGCCTATTACGGGATCTCCGAGGCGCTGGGGGGTGGGGGGACGACCCCGCCGACGGGGGCCTGCAAGGCGACGTACAGCGTGACCAGTCAGTGGAACACCGGGTTCACGGGGAATGTCGTGATCTCCTGCTCGGGGGCGGCCTTGTCGTCGTGGCGGGCTACCTGGAGCTTCGGCGCGGGGCAGGCGGTGACGCAGGCGTGGAACGCGACGTGCACGCAGTCGGGGGCCGCCGTTTCGTGTGCCAACGCCTCGTACAACGGGACTGTGCCGGACGGGGGTTCGGTGTCGTTCGGGTTCAACGGGTCGTGGAACGGGAGCAATCCGGTACCCACAGTGACCGTGTCCTGAGATTTTCCGAAGAAATCGGTCCCAGGGCCCCTTTCCTTACGGCGCGTTGACATTCCGGACTTATGTTCGGTGTGTGACGCGAAACGAGGAGCAGGGCGACGAGGGCAGACAGGTGAGCCGGCGGTCGAGGGTGCTGAAGATCGTCGGCCTCACCCTGGCGGGCGTACTGGTGCTCGGTGTCGCCGCCGGGGGCTGGGTGTACTGGCACCTCGACTCCAACATCAAGAGCGTCGACATCGACCAGGCGCTCGGCGACGACCGGCCCGCCCGTGCGATGGTCACGCCCTCGCCGTCCGCCTCGCCCCTGCCCACCGAGTCCCTCAACATCCTTGTCCTCGGCTCCGATTCGCGAACCGGCAAGGAGAACAAGGAACTCGGCGGCGGGCCCGAGGGGGGTGCCCGGTCCGACACGGCGATGGTCGTCCACCTCGACGCGGGGCGTACGGCGGCGACCGTCGTCAGCATTCCCCGCGACACCCTCGTCACCCGGCCGTCCTGTCCCCTCTCCTCGGGCGGGTCCACCGAGGCCGGCCACAACGTCATGTTCAACACCGCGTACGAGATCGGCGGGCCCGTCTGCGCCGTCAAGACCGTCGAGCAGCTGACCGGCGTGCGCATGGACCACTACATCGAGGTCGACTTCGCCGGGTTCGCGAAGCTCGTCGACGCGCTCGGGGGTGTCACCGTGACGACCACCGAGGACATCCACGACTCCGACAGCCACCTCCAACTCGACGCCGGCACACATCACTTGGACGGCAGGACCGCCCTCGCCTTCGCCCGGACCCGGCATGGCATCGGGGACGGCAGCGACTTGGGCCGGATAGGTCTCCAACAGACGTTGGTGAAGGCCCTGCTGGGGCAGATCTCCCACCTGAACCTGTTGAGCAGCCCGACGAAGCTGTACGAGGTCGCCGACGCGGTGACCGGCAGCCTCACCACCGACACAGGGCTGAGTTCCCTCTCCGACCTCATGGAGCTGGGCCAGAGCGTCCGGGGACTTTCCGTGGCCAACCTGACGACGGTGATGATGCCGGTGGCCCTCGCCCCGTCGGACCCGAACCGGGTGGTGGCGAAGGAACCGGCGGCGAGCGAGCTGTGGGAGTCGCTGAGGTAGGGGCATCTGCCCTCACCTGCGAAAACGCGGCCCCGGAAAAAACTTCGGGAATTTCCGGTGAGCCTGTCGATGTGGGCGGGTCCTGTTCGACGTACGTGTGAGAGGCGGGGAACAGCCCCGCCCGCCGGGCCCGTACAGGTCCCGTACCCGAGGAGTCACCATGCCCCGTTACCTGTCGCTCGTGAAGATCGACGAAGCGTCCGCCCCGGCGGAGGGTCCGAGCGAGGGCCTGATGCAGCGCATGGGCGAGCTGATCGAGGAGATCACCAAGGCGGGCGTCATGCTCGACACGGCCGGGCTGACCCCGACCGCCCAGGGGACCCGCGTCCGCTGGGAGGGCGGGAAGATCTCCGTCACCGACGGGCCGTTCACCGAGGCCAGGGAGGTCGTCGGCGGGTACGCGATCATGCAGTGCAAGGACAGGGCGGAGGCCCTGCACTGGGCGGAGCGGTTCCTGCGGGTGCACGAGGAGCACTGGACGGTGACCTGCGAGGTGCGGGAGATCGCGGAGGGGTGAGGCGCGGCCTTCGGGCCGTTGTCAGTGCCGGGGTGTTCCATGGTGAGTTGTGGAACGACAGCTCACCTCCCACAAGGCCGTGGAAACCGTCTTCCGGATCGAGTCCCCGAGGATCATCGCCACGGTCACCCGGCTCGTCCGGGACGTCGGGATCGCCGAGGAACTCGCCCAGGACGCCCTGGTCGCCGCCCTGGAGCAGTGGCCCCGGGACGGCGTCCCCGACAACCCCGGCGCCTGGCTGACCGCGACCGCCAGGCGCCGCGCGGTGGACCTGATCCGCCGCCGCGAGGTGTACGCGCGCAAGCTCGCGGAGATCGGCCGGGACCTGCCGGAGACGGCGCCGCCCCCCTCGTACGGCGAAGGCGACGGCATCGACGACGACGTCCTGCGGCTGGTCTTCATGACCTGCCACCCGGCACTGTCCCCGGACGCGCGCACAGCGCTCACGCTGAGGCTGCTCGGCGGACTCACCACGGCCGAGATCGCGCGGGCGTACCTCGTCCCCGAGGCGACGATCGCCCAGCGCATCGTCCGCGCGAAGCGCGCGCTGGCCACGCGCAACGTGGCGTTCGAGGTCCCGGACGGCCCCGACCGGGAGGCCCGCCTCGACTCCGTCCTGGACGTCATCTACCTGATCTTCAACGAGGGGTACGCCGCGACAGCCGGCGACGACTGGCTGCGCCCTTCCCTCTGCGAGGACGCCCTCCGCCTCGCCCGCCACCTCACCGCCCTGATGCCGAAGGAGCCCGAAGTCCACGCGCTGGCCTCCCTGTTGGAGTTCCAGGCGTCCCGCACCCCGGCTCGCACGGCCCCCGACGGAACGCCCGTCCTCCTGCGCGACCAGGACCGCCACCGCTGGAGCCGCCTCCTGCTGACCCGGGGCATCCACGCGCTGGCCGCCGCCCGGGCCGCCACGACCGGCGCCCCCGGCCGCTACACCCTCCAGGCCGCCATCGCCGCCTGCCACGCCCACGCCCCCACCTACGCCGACACCGACTGGACCGCCATCACCGCCCTCTACGACGCCCTAGCCGCCCGATTCCCGTCCCCCGTCGTCGAGTTGAACCGCGCGGTCGCCCTCTCGATGACCGAGGGACCCGCCGCCGCCCTCGCCCTCCTCGACACCCTCGCCGCCGAACCCGCCCTGAACGGCTACCACTTGCTGCCCAGCGTCCGGGGCGACCTGCTGGAGCGGCTCGGCCGTACCGAGGAGGCCCGCGCCGAGTTCGTGCGGGCGGCCCGCCTCGCCGGCAACGGGAGGGAACGCGAACTCCTCGCCGGACGCGCCGGGAACTGACGTACCGCGAAAGGGGGTTCACCGGGCGCCCCAGCTGTCACAATCGGCGGAATGAGGGGGAATGCGGAATGACGGGGAACCTCGCGCTGGACAGCGCCTCCGCCGTCACCGCCCTCGGCGGAATCCTCGTCGCCCTGATCGCGGCGGGCGTCGCCCTGTGGCAGGTGCAGCGGGCGCAGAGCCTGGAGCGGGAGAAGATCCAGCTCGAACACGACTCACAGCTCCGGCTCAGACAGCAGGAGTGGGACCACGACCGGCAGTTGACGGAGCGCGAGCAGCGGAAGGCCGACCGGGAGGCGGCCCGGGAGATCGAGCAGGCGGCGGCCCGGGTCGCCGAGCACCGCTCCACGCTGGAGGACGCGGCGGCCCTGTACTGCGCGCGGCTCGTCCAGGAACTGTCCACGCTGAAGATCCTCGACATGTCGCGTCCGCTGCGGCTGGAGCGGCTGTACGTGCAGGTGGGGGTGCAGGAGCAGCAGCCGTTGAGGTTCCTGTCGGCCGACGAACTCGACCGCGACGAAGCGCACCTGACGACGGACGAGACCGGCTCGTTCCTCGTCGACTACCAGCCGCCCTCCTGGTACACGCAGAACTCGGAAGGCCCGGGGGAGCGGCACGCACGAGCCGAACGCGAGCGGGCCGAACGGGCCCGCGCCGCCGCCGAAGCCCGTGCCGCCGCCACCCACACCTACACCCCGGTCGACGCCCTCAACCGCTACCGCCGCATCGTGGTCGTCGGCGACCCCGGCGCGGGCAAGACCACCATGCTCCGCCACCTCGCCCTCCGCCTGGCCACGGACACCTCCCAACTCCCCGCCTACGTCGAGCTGTTCAGGTTCGTGGAGAGCGGAAACCCCTCCCTGCTCGACTACTTGGCGGACCACTGGTCCGACCACTACGGCTTCGACGGCTCCCGCGACTACCTCACGGACAAACTCGCCGACGGCACCGCCGTGTTGCTCCTCGACGGCCTCGACGAAGTCCTCGGCGGCGAGAACGCCCAGGACGCGGAGACCGCGTACCGCAGGGTCACCGCCGAGATCGCCCGCCTCGCGACCCGCTTCCCGCGCGCCCTCATCGCCACGACCTGCCGCCGCCAGGGCTGGCGCGGCGGCCTCCCCCAGTTCCAGGTACTGGAGGCGCTGGACTTCGAGTGGCCGCAGATCGAGACGTTCGTCGCGAACTGGTTCGGTACGGCCGACCGCCGCCGCGCCGGCCTCGTCCGCGCCCTCTCGGCGAACGGGCGGCTCCAGACCCTTGCCGCGAACCCCTTGTTGCTCAGCCTCATCGCGATCGTCTACGAACGCGACCTCGAACTCCCCGAACGCCGGGCCGCGTTGTACCAGCGCTGCGTCGAAGTCCTGCTGCGCGAATGGGACGCGCACCGCGAGATCAGCCGCTACAGCCGCTTCACCACCGACCGCAAACAGGACCTCCTCAAGGAACTCGCCCGCCACTACCACCAGCGCGGCCTGCGTTACTTCCCCGAGGACGACCTCCTCGACCGGATCGCCCGCTTCCTCCCCACGATCGACCTCGACCCCGCCGACAGCCGCACGATCCTCGACGAGATCAGCACCCAGTACGGCCTGCTGAAGCCGCAGGCCCACGGCTGGTACGGCTTCCTCCACCTCACGCTCCAGGAGCACTTCACGGCCGCCGCTCTGCTGGAGCGGGGTGCGGAGGGCATCCGCCAAGCGGTCGGGGCGCGGTACGACCCCTGGTGGGAGGAGGTGATCCTGCTGCTCGCGGGCGCGTTGCCGGACGCGACGCCGTTGCTGGCGGGGGTGTTGCAGCTCGGGGAGCGGCGGGACGTGAACCTCCTCGACCTTCCCGACGACGACTTCTTCCACACCGATCTGCTGCTGGCGGCGCGGTGTCTGACGGGGAGTCCGAGGGTGGCGGACGTGGGGCTGCGGCGGCGGATCGTGGCCGCCGTATGGGAGTTGCTCGACCGGTCGCCGCATCCGGGGGAGCGGCGGCGGGCGGCCGAGGCGCTGGTGGGGGTGCTGCGGTCGGACGAGCAACTGGACGACGTCATCGCGTACATCTGCGATGTCCGCCGGGCGGACGAGGCGCGGATCGCGTTGGTGCGGGCGCTGGAGGCGCACGGTGGGCGACGGGTGGGGGAGCGGTTGCTGGGGGCTTTCGCCTTGTGCCGGGGGGAGTTGAGGGATGCGTTGATCTCGGCGATGGGGACGTTGCGGGTGGAGGGGGCGGTGGGGGTGCTGCGTACCGAACTGGAAGGGGCGCTGGAGTCGGTCCAGGACGAGCAGAACCGTCTGCGGCACGGCGTACGCGCGAGTCTGATCCTGCGCGCGCTCGGCCCGGAGGGTGCGCCGACCGACCTCCTGCTGCGCGCGTTGGACCGGTGCCGGGACCGGTACACCAACCCGGTCGCACCCGAGGTGCGCGAGATCCTCAAGGGCCGTTCGGAACCCGGTCTGGCCGATCGGCTCCTGTCCAGCCTCGACCGGTACTCCGAGGCCGACGTGGCCCGGATGTACCTGGACGTGGCCGGCGATGCCGGGGTGCCGACCCTGATCGAGCGGTCGCGGGCGGCGGGTATGAGCAGCGGCCGGGACGGTTTGATGCAGGCCGTGCGCGACCACGTCGCCGAGGGCCACGGACACGTCCACCGGGAGGAGTTGCTCGCTCTCGCCCGGGCCGACGCCGTGAACACCCAGGTCCGCGTCCTGGCCCTGGAGGCGCTCGACCACTGCCCCGGCGACCCCGGCGAACTCGAAGCGCTCCTCGGCCACCAGGACACACGGGTGCAGGTGGCCGCCGCCGCGACCCTCGCCGCCTGGGGTGCGCCGGTGGGTCTCGACACCATCCGGACGGCGATCCTGCAAGGCCGCGTCGAACCCGGCGAGGAAGGACGCTTCCTCTGGGACACCGGCCGGATCGTCGCCGCGCTGACCCCGTACGGCCTCGACGCGATCGTCGCCGAGCTGCGCACCCGAGTCGATCCCGGGTACACCGACAGGTACGTGCTGGACGCGTCCTGCGCCTGGCTCTACGCGCTCTCGCCCGAGGACGAGGTCGATCACTATCTCCACGGGCTGCGACGGGGGCAGTCCCAGCGCTTGGTCCGGGTTCCCCGCCGCGTTCCGCCCGCCCGGACCGAAGCCGTCTTCCGCTACTTCCAGGACACCCCGAGCACCGCCGTCACCGGCCACCGCGACGACTACGAACTCCTCCTCACCCTCGCCGCCACCACCGCCGACGACCCCACCGCCGTCACCTGGCTCGTCCGCTTCCTCCCCGGCGGCGACCTCGCAGGCGCCCACTTCCCCCAGGCCCACCACCACGCCTACGAAGCCGCCCGCAGGGCCCGCGTCCGCATCCTGCGCGACCGCACCATCCAGCCCATCCCCCTCACACGGGACGCCCCACCAGCATCACCGGCGCCCCCGCCACCCGGGTGAGGAAAACGGTCGCCGAGTTCGGTCCCGCCAACTTCACCTTCTTCCGCAACTCCTCCGGCTCGACCGCCGACCCCCGCTTCTTCACGGTCAGCACCCCGACCTCCCGCTCCCGCAGCAACGCCCGCAACTTCTTGACGTTGAAGGGCAGTTGATCGGTGATCTCGTAGGCGGACGCGTACGGCGTGGGCCGCAGCTCGTCCGAGGTGACGTACGCGATCGTCTCGTCGATGAGCCCGCCCCCGTCGAGGCCCACGGCGACATCGGCGACCAGGTGCGCGCGGATGACGGCGCCATCAGGCTCGTACAGATAACGCCCCACCGGCCGCACGGGCGGATTCGGCAGACCAGCGCCCAGGAGGGTGTCCCCCTCGGGTAGTAGCGTGGCCCGTACCGCTCCGGGTGTAGTACCGAACCACACCACCGCCTCCTTCACGTCCCCGCCGTCGGAGATCCACTCGGCCTCGGCGTCCTCGGGGATGGCCTCGTGGGGGACGCCGGGTGCGATCTTCAGGGCAGCGACCCGCCCGGTACGTGCCGCCCCGATCGCCCAGGAGAGCGGCGGCGAGTACGCCTCGGGGTCGAAGATCCGCCCGCGCCCCCCACGCCGGGCCGGGTCGACGAACACCGCGTCGTACGACGACGTGTCGACGTCCGCGACATCCGCCTCCCGCACCTCGATCAGCTCCGCGAGCCCCAGCGCCTCGGCGTTCGCCCTGGCCACGGCTGCGGTGAGCGGATCCCGGTCGACGGCCAGCACCCTGATCCCGGCCCGCGCGAGCGCGATGGCGTCCCCGCCGATCCCGCAGCACAGGTCGGCGAGCGAGGTCACCCCCAGCTCCTTGAACCGCCGTGCCCGGTACGAGGCGACACTCGCCCGCGTCGACTGCTCGACCCCGTTGGGCGTGAAGAACATCCGCCCGGCGTCCGCCGCCCCGAACTTCACCACCGCCCGCCCCCGCAGCCGGGCCTGCCCCAGCGCGGCCGACACCAGCTCCGCCGGGTACGTCCGCCGCAGCCGGGTGGCGACGGCCAGCTCGTCACCGGGGGAGGTGCCGGCCACCTCTTCGAGCAGAGCACGGCCTTGGTCGGTGAGGAGGGGGGCGAGGTTGTTCACCGGCCCATTGTCCTACGGGGCCGCGAGCGCCGGTTCCCGTACGCCACCCGAAGGATCGCCGCCCACCGCCCGCAGTGTCTCCCCGTCCCCACCCTCGTCGGCTGCAAGGATCCCGCACCATGGAACCAGTGGGACAAAAATACAAAAAGCGCGCGTTCGGGGTGAAGGGGTTCCGGGGCGGGGTGACCGTCCTCGCGGTCGCCGTGATCGCGTCCGGGTGCGCGCAGGGGGAGCGGCCGGCGGGGGAGAGCCGGCCGGCGGCGGGGCAGGGGGCGCAGGCGGGGGCCCGGCCCTCGATGACGTCCGCCGAGCGGCTGCGCGCCGAGCAGGCCGCGCGGGTCGTGGCGGCGAGGAAGTGGGGGCTGAAGAGGGTCCCGCTCACGCCCCCGGCCCCGCCCGCGAGGAAGCCGGTGATCACGACGCGGGACGGCTTCGAGGTCGACGACCACGAGGAACTGGGCCTGCCGCCGGTCTTCACGACCGTCCCGACCAAGGAGAAGGTCGTCTTCCTGACGATCGACGACGGCGCCGAGAAGGACCCCGCGTTCCTGCGGATGATGACCGAACTGAAGGTCCCGTACACCGCGTTCCTCTCCGACTACCTGGTCAAGGAGGACTACGGGTACTTCAAGAAGATGCGGGACGCGGGCGTCGTCCTGAACAACCACACCCTCCACCACCCCTACCTCCCCGGTATGTCGTACCAGCGGCAGAAGCACGAGATCTGCGGCATGCAGGACGTCATCCAGAAGCGCTACGGCAAGCGCCCCCTCCTCTTCCGCCCCCCGTTCGGCAACTACAACCGCGACACCCTGCGCGCGGCGAAGGCGTGCGGCGTGAAGTACGCCCCACTCTGGGACGAGGAGGTCTTCGTCGACCACTGGGAGTACCGCGAGTGGGACCGCGACCTCCACCCCGGCGACATCGTCCTGAGCCACTTCCGGGGCCGGGACGACTGGAAGGGCACGATGCCCGACATGGTCCGCCGGTTCCTGAACATGGTCACCGAGAAGGGGTACGCCGTGGGACGCCTGGAGGACTACCTGTGAGAGTGCGGGGGCTGGTGGCGGCCGTCCTGCTCGTGGCCCTGACCCTCGTCAGCGGCTGCGCCCAGTCCGTCGACCCGATCGAACGCCTCGGCAAGAAGGCGGCGGAGCGTATCCAGGGGGCCCGTCCGGGGTCCCCTGCTACGGGTACTACGGGTACTACGGGTACTACGGGTACTACGGGGCGCGGCGGTGCGGGCGCCGGAGGTACTGCGGGTCGTCCGGGGTCCCCCGCAGGTACGACGGGTACCACCCCCGCACCCCCCTACCCCCCGGTCCTCGACCGCATCCCCACCTCCGACCCCGTCGTCTTCCTCACCTACGACGACGGCGCCGAACGTGACCCCCGCTTCATCGACCTGGTCCGCGAACTCCGCCTCCCGGTCAGCATGTTCCTCACGGACAGCGTCGTCGGCCCCGGCTACGGCCACTTCGCGCGGCTGCGTGCCGTGGGCGCCAACCTCCAGAACCACACCCTCCACCACGCCGCCCTGCGCGGCCTGCCGTACGCGGGACAGCGCGCGGAGATCTGCGGCCAGCAGGACAAGCTCAGGTCCCGCTTCGGCCTGCGCCCCCGGCTCTTCCGCCCGCCCTACGGCACGTACGACACGGCGACCCTGCGCGCGGCGGCCGACTGCGGCATCTCCACGGTCGTCCTCTGGCGCGCGGCCATGACCCCCGGCGGGCTCGTCTACACGCGCGGCTCCCGCCACCTCCTGCCCGGCGACATCGTCGCGATGGACTCCGACGAGGCGGGCGGCCCGACGCTGAGGGACCGGACGGTACGGGTGCTGCGGGAAGCGCGGGAGAGGGGGCTGACGGTGGGGAGACTTGAGGACTACCTCTGAGGTATCACGGCATGAATCTCGGCCTCCGTGCCGCACAGCATTAGCAGTCCGCTTGACCGAGTGCTAATCGCGGTCATAGTCTCAGGTCTGGCACTCCCCACTGGAGAGTGCCAACAACGCGACGGGCAGGTCCGGCACCCGCGACGACGGATCCACCTGGTCGCCACCTCAGACAGTTAACCCCGTGAGATCTCCGAAGGGGGAGGTCGGATCGTGACGACCGCCAGCTCCAAGGTTGCCATCAAGCCGCTTGAGGACCGCATCGTGGTCCAGCCGCTCGACGCCGAGCAGACCACGGCCTCCGGCCTGGTCATCCCGGACACCGCGAAGGAGAAGCCCCAGGAGGGCGCCGTCCTCGCCGTGGGCCCGGGCCGGTTCGAGAACGGCGAGCGCCTGCCGCTCGACGTGAAGGTCGGCGACATCGTGCTGTACAGCAAGTACGGCGGCACCGAGGTCAAGTACAACGGTGACGAGTACCTCGTCCTCTCGGCTCGCGACGTGCTCGCGATCATCGAGAAGTAGTACACCTCAGGTTTTTTGAGCTGCGCCCCTGGCCCCGCGATCCCTTGGAGGAGCCGGGTGCCAGGGGCGCAGTGCTTTTTACACCCACAGATTTTCCGAGAGGGCACCCGCTGTCATGGCGAAGATCCTGAAGTTCGACGAGGACGCCCGTCGCGCCCTTGAGCGCGGCGTCAACAAGCTGGCCGACACGGTCAAGGTGACGATCGGCCCCAAGGGCCGCAACGTCGTCATCGACAAGAAGTTCGGCGCCCCGACCATCACCAACGACGGCGTCACCATCGCCCGTGAGGTCGAGATCGACGACCCGTACGAGAACCTCGGCGCCCAGCTGGTGAAGGAGGTGGCGACCAAGACCAACGACATCGCGGGTGACGGCACCACCACCGCCACCGTGCTCGCCCAGGCGCTCGTCCGCGAGGGTCTGAAGAACGTCGCCGCGGGTGCCTCCCCGGCGCTGCTGAAGAAGGGCATCGACGCGGCCGTCGCCGCCGTCTCCGAGGACCTCCTCGCGACCGCCCGCCCCATCGAGGACAAGGCGGACATCGCCGCCGTCGCCGCGCTGTCCGCGCAGGACACGCAGGTCGGCGAGCTGATCGCCGAGGCGATGGACAAGGTCGGCAAGGACGGTGTCATCACCGTCGAGGAGTCCAACACCTTCGGCCTGGAGCTGGACTTCACCGAGGGCATGGCCTTCGACAAGGGCTACCTGTCGCCGTACTTCGTGACGGACCAGGAGCGGATGGAAGCGGTCCTGGAGGACCCCTACATCCTCATCAACCAGGGCAAGATCTCCTCCATCCAGGAGCTGCTGCCGCTGCTGGAGAAGGTCATCCAGGCCGGTGCCTCCAAGCCGCTGCTGATCATCGCCGAGGACGTCGAGGGCGAGGCCCTGTCGACCCTGGTCGTCAACAAGATCCGCGGCACGTTCAACGCCGTCGCCGTCAAGGCCCCCGGCTTCGGCGACCGCCGCAAGGCGATGCTCCAGGACATGGCGACGCTGACCGGCGCCGAGGTCATCTCCGAGGAGGTCGGCCTCAAGCTCGACCAGGTCGGCCTTGAGGTGCTGGGCTCCGCCCGCCGCGTCACCATCACCAAGGACGACACCACGATCGTCGACGGCGCCGGTGACTCCTCCGCCGTCCAGGGCCGCGTCGCCCAGATCAAGGCCGAGATCGAGAACACGGACTCCGACTGGGACCGCGAGAAGCTCCAGGAGCGCCTCGCGAAGCTCGCCGGCGGCGTGTGCGTGATCAAGGTCGGCGCCGCGACCGAGGTCGAGCTCAAGGAGAAGAAGCACCGCCTGGAGGACGCGATCTCCGCGACCCGCGCCGCGGTCGAGGAGGGCATCGTCTCCGGCGGTGGCTCCGCGCTCGTCCACGCCGCGAAGGTCCTGGAGGACGGCCTCGGCAAGACCGGCGACGAGGCGACCGGTGTCGCCGTCGTCCGCAAGGCCGTCGTCGAGCCGCTGCGCTGGATCGCCGAGAACGCCGGCCTGGAGGGCTACGTCATCACCTCCAAGGTCGCCGAGCTCGACAAGGGCCAGGGCTTCAACGCCGCGACCGGCGAGTACGGCGACCTGGTCAAGGCCGGCGTCATCGACCCGGTCAAGGTCACCCGCTCCGCCCTGGAGAACGCCGCCTCCATCGCCTCCCTCCTCCTCACGACCGAGACCCTGGTCGTCGAGAAGAAGGAAGAGGAGGAGCCGGCCGCGGCGGGCCACTCCCACGGCCACGCGCACTGACACACCCCGCCTCTGAAGCCCGGCCCCCTTCCCGAGGGGGCCGGGTTTCGGCTTTCCGGAACCTCGTACTCAGGTGAACCCCACGGATCCCGGGCGCCCTGTCCGGCGCACGCCACGGCGTTCCTCGTCCCGCCCCGGGAATCCGCCGGGACCGGGCCGAGGGCCTGGTGGCGTTCACGCGGGGTGAGCTGGACGGAGAGCGCGGAGGACGGCTCGGACGCGGACTTCCTGACGGCCGGATCCCGCTGTGGATCCCTCGCCGTCACGCTCTACGACGTCTGCCTGGCCGACCGCGCCACCCGCTGATCGCCGGGAGAACCGAGGACGCCTCACAGCGCGGTCCCTCACTGCGGCCCGTACTTGCGCCCCGCCTTCGACGACACCCCGCCCAGCAGACCCCGGGGCGTCACCTTCACCACGCCCATGAGGGCCTTGTAACGGGGGTCCGGGACGGACACCGTCTTGCCGCGGGCCAGATCCTGGAGAGCCGCGGTGACCAATTTGTCCGCGTCCAGCCACATCCAGCCGGGAATGTTGTCCGTGCCCATACCGGCCCGCTCGTGGAACTCGGTGCGGACGAACCCGGGACACAGGGCCATCATGCGTACGCCGCTCCCGGCGAGGTCCTTCGCGGCGCCCTGGGTGAACTGGACCACCCACGCCTTGGACGCGCCGTACGTGCCGCGCGGCAGGAACGCGGCGACCGAGGCGACGTTCACCACGCCTCCGCGCCTGCGCTCGCGCATCGCCTCGGCGGCCGCGGAGGTGAGCCGCAGGACGGCCTCGCAGTGCACCTTGAGCATGGTCAGCTCGTCCGCCATGGAGACGTCGAGATAACGGCCCTTGTTGCCGAAACCGGCGTTGTTGACCAGCAGGTCGACGGGGTTCTTGCGGTCACCGAGACGGGCGGCGACCGACTCGATGCCGGCGTCCTCGGAGAGGTCCGCGGTGAGGACCTCCGCCTCGATGCCGTGCCGGTCGTGCAACTCCGTCGCCTGCTCGCGCAGCCGCTTCGTGTCGCGCGCGACGAGGACGAGGTTGTGCCCGTCGGCCGCCAGCCGCCGCGCGAACGCGGCGCCGATCCCCGCGGTCGATCCCGTAATCAGAGCCGTTGTCATGGCAGAAGCGTAGGCGTCCGGAGTGCGCTGGTCCGTATGGGCCAAGGGCTTTCCCGAGGGCTGAGAACCCCTCGGCAACGGCTTGGTGACACTCCTTCCGCCAGCCTGGACAAAGCCGTCCTGACGCTTATTCAGCCGCCGTACTTCTCCACGTACTTCAGAGCCTGCGCCCTCCCCTCCGGATGGAGTGCCTCGCCCGCCGCCAGCAGCCGGGGCAGCAGTTTCCGCTCGGTGGTGACCGCGCGGAACGCGACGGCGACCGTCACGTCGTGATCCGGCCGGTGCACGATCTCCACCGGGTCGCCCGCGCGGATCTCCCCCGGCTCGATCACCCGCAGATACGCGCCGGGCGCCGCCTCCTGGGTGAACCGCTTGACCCACTGCTTCTCGCCCAGATGCCCCTGGAAGGTGAGGCAGGGGATCCGCCCGGTCGTGACTTCGAGGACCACCTCCGCCCCGATCCGCCACCGCTCCCCGATCAGCGCCCCCGAGACGTCCACCCCCTCGGTCGTGAGGTTCTCCCCGAACGCCCCGGACGCCAGCGGGCGGCCGAGCGCGCGCTCCCAGGCGTCGAGGTCCCCGCGCGCGACCGCGTACACCGCCTGGTCGTCCCCGCCGTGGTGGCGCAGGTCGGCGATCTGGTCCCCGGCGAGCCCGCTCCCGCCGGTCCCCTTCGGCCCCGGCGCCGACACCCGCACCGGCCCCGCCACCGGACGCTTGTCGATACCGGTCATGCCCTGCGGCTGATCGGTGTACGGCACGGCCGTCAGCCGCCCCAGATTCACGGACAGAACCCTCATGGACCCATGTTTCATATACGCACAGTAATCGAGCAGTCCCCAAAGCGTCGACATACTTTCGGCTGTCATACCCAAGAACTACTTATGGCCAAGGCTATGCTCGCCCGGTGATCGAGGCCCGCCATCTGCGCGTCCTGCGCGCCGTCGCCACCACCGGCTCCTTCTCCGCCGCCGGCCGCGAACTCGGCTGCACCCAGCCGGCCGTCAGCCAGCAGATCAAGGCGCTGGAGACCTCCGTCGGCACCCCGCTGCTGGTGCGCGGCGGGCGCGAGATGCGCCTCACCGAGGCGGGCGAGGCCCTGGTGCGGCACGCGTCCGGCATCCTCGCCGGGCTGACGGCCGCCGAGGAGGAGGTCGCCGCGATCGCCGGACTGCGCGCCGGCCGGGTCCGCCTGGTCTCCTTCCCGAGCACCAGCTCCACCCTCGTCCCCACCGCCCTGGCCGCCCTGCGCGCCGCCCACCCCGGCACCCGCGTCTCCCTGGAGGAGGCCGAACCCCCGGGCTCGGTCACCCTCCTGCGCGACGGCGACTGCGACGTGGCCCTGGCCTTCCGGTACGAGAGCGCCGCGTCCGACGCCGAGGAGTGGGCCGACCTCGTCGTACGGCCCCTGCTGACCGACCGGCTCGTCGCCCTCGTACCCGAACGCCACCCCCTCGCGCGTGCTGGGGCCGTCGGGATCGCCGAGCTCGCGCGCGAGCCCTGGATCGCGGGCTGTCCGCGCTGCCGCCGCCAACTGGTCGAGGCGTGCGCGAGCGCCGGGTTCACCCCGCGGATCGACTTCGCGACCGACGACCACCCCGCTGTCGTCGGCCTGGTCGCGGCGGGTCTCGGGGTCGCCGTGCTGCCCCGGCTGGCCCTGGAGTCCGTCCGGCCGCGCGGTGTCCGCACGCTGGCCCTGGAGCCGGCCGTCCGGCGCGAGGTCGTCGCCCTCACGCTGCCCGACCTGGCGCGGGTGCCCGCGGTGGCGGCGACGCTGGACGAACTGGAGCGGGCCGCCGTACGGCGGTGAGGGCCGGGGGGAACCGGCGAACCGGGGCACGCGCGCGTGCCCCGGTTCCGGGTGTGGCCCTTTCGGCTAGGAGAAACGTTCCTTCATGTGTTCGAAACGGCGGCCGTCTCGACCGACGCCGTGACGAGGCGGTTGCGTGCCCGCCCCATCAGCTCCTCGCGCTCGTCCTCGGTCAGTCCGCCCCACACGCCGTACGGCTCACGCACCGCCAGTGCGTGCGCCGCGCACTGCGCGCGGACCGGGCATCTCATGCAGACCTCCTTGGCCGAGTTCTCGCGAGCGCTCCTGGCTGCCCCGCGCTCGCCCTCAGGGTGGAAGAAGAGCGAGCTGTCGACCCCGCGGCAGGCAGCGAGGAGCTGCCAGTCCCACAGGTCCGCGTTCGGTCCGGGAAGGCGGGAGAAATCTGCCATTGCGTGACCCCTTGTAGCCGTGCTGAGCGGATACGGTGCCCACGACCGTACAACTACGATCTAAGGAGATGAAAATATGACTCATTGGGAATCTAGCCCTAGACACCACCTCAAGGGAAGAAATGGGTCTAAATGGGGCACCGGTTGTGATGAAACGGCGAGGGTCCGTTGCGCCGTCTCCACCGTCCGCGCACCCTCACGTAGAGTGCCGAAGAGGCTACGCAGCCCCGTAACTCTTTCGAGTGACCGTCGTTGAGAGTGCGGAGGCGGTTGAAAACACAAAAGCTCGGGCAGATGTCCGAGCCGGTCGACCGCACAGGTGAATACGTACCAGCCTGGAGGCACAAGGTGACGCGCATCAGCTGCGGAGGGCGGCCATGACATCCGTCCTCGTCTGCGACGACTCCCCGCTTGCCCGAGAGGCGCTGCGCCGCGCGGTCGCGACCGTGCCCGGCGTCGAGCGCGTGACGACCGCGGCCAACGGCGAGGAAGTCCTCCGCCGCTGGGGTGCGGACCGCTCGGACCTGATCCTGATGGACGTACGCATGCCCGGACTGGGCGGCGTCGAGACCGTACGGCGGCTGCTGTCCGCCGACCCCGGTGCGCGCATCATCATGCTCACCGTCGCCGAGGACCTGGACGGCGTGGCCCTCGCGGTCGCCGCCGGGGCCCGCGGCTACCTGCACAAGGACGCGTCCCGCGCGGAACTGCGCGCGACCGTCACGCAGGCACTCGCCGACCCGACCTGGCGGCTCGCCCCGCGCCGGCTGCGCTCCGCCGAGATGGGCGCCGCACCGACGCTCACCGCGCGCGAGATCCAGGTGCTCGAAGGGATGAGCCACGGACGGTCCAACGCGGAGATCGGGCGTGAGCTGTTCCTGTCGGAGGACACCGTCAAGACGCACGCGCGACGGCTGTTCAAGAAGCTGGGCGCGTCCGACCGGGCGCACGCGGTGGCACTCGGGTTCCGGTGGGGGCTCGTCCGCTGAGCCCCACGGGGTTGCCGCGGTATGTCGTCGTCGGGCGGCTGCGGGTTCGCCGTGGCTGTTCGCGCCCGCGCGGCGGCAGCCGCGGACCGACGCGGTCCCGTGCCCCTCGCGGTGCCGCGTGCGGCGGCGTTTCGAGAGTCATCTTGGACACATTCCGGATGGGTTCGCGGCGGCTGTCGTCTCCTCACTCTCCGCTGGTGGGTGGGGTGGTGGGAGCCGGCGGGCGCCGGTCGCAGGGGCCGGCCTTCCGGAGGCGCGCTGCTCGTTTCGGCGGGGATGCCGCATGCTTGAGGTGTGGAGTTCCTCGGGGACGAGTCGGCCGAGCGGGAGGGGAGGGCGCGGGGGATGAGTTCCGGCGCACCTGCTCATAACGCTTCGGTGCACAACGAAGGACACGGCGCCACGGACGAGACGGCCTCGGTGCACCATGGACCGATGCGTGATGACGAGGCGGTCCGTGCCCAGGGAACGATCGGCTCCCTCGTCCATCGCGCCGTGGACGGCGACGAGCAGGCCACCCACGACCTGCTCGCCCACGTCCACCCGCTGGCCCTGCGCTACTGCCGCACACGCCTGTCGCGGCTGCCCGGGGACGCGCGGCACTTCGTGGAGGACCTCGCGCAGGAGGTCTGTGTGGCCGTCCTCCTCGCCCTGCCGCGCTACCGGGACACCGGGCGCCCCTTCGAGGCGTTCGTCTTCGCCATCGCCGCGCACAAGGTCGCCGACCTCCAGCGCGCCGCGATGCGCCACCCCGGCTCCACGGCCGTCCCCTCCGACGAGATGCCGGAGCGCCCCGACGACTCCCTCGGCCCCGAGGAGCGCGCCCTGCTCAGCAGCGACGCCGCCTGGGCCAAGAAACTGCTGGCCAACCTCCCGGAGAACCAGCGCGAACTGCTGCTGCTGCGCATCGCCGTGGGGCTGACGGCGGAGGAGACCGGGCAGATGCTCGGCATGTCGCCGGGCGCGGTCCGGGTGGCCCAGCACCGCGCGCTGAGCAGGCTGCGGGCGCTGGCCGAGCAGTGACGGTAAGGGGCGTGCTCCAGGGCGACGCCCCTTACTCGCGTACACGGAGGGTGCCTTGGTTGAACAGGTCGCTCGTCTGTTCCGTACGAACATACGAAGCCCGAGGTCACCTCGTACCGTGGAATTTGCGGCCCCTGCTTCCCGTTAGCATGGACATCCGCACCGATCAAGGCCATTTGGGGAAGGTGTCATGACTGCCAACGTCGACGGAGTGCCCGGCAAGTTCGCGACTCTCGGGTTGACCTACGACGACGTGCTGCTGCTGCCGGGAGCCTCCGAGGTCCTCCCGAACGCGGTCGACACCTCGTCCCGTGTCTCCCGCAACGTCCGGGTGAACATCCCCCTGCTGTCGGCCGCCATGGACAAGGTCACCGAGTCCCGCATGGCCATCGCCATGGCCCGCCTCGGCGGCGTCGGCGTGCTGCACCGCAACCTGTCCGTCGAGGACCAGGTCAACCAGGTCGACCTCGTGAAGCGCTCCGAGTCCGGCATGGTCTCCGACCCGATCACGGTCCACCCGGAGGCGACCCTCGCCGAGGCCGACGCCCTGTGCGCGAAGTTCCGCATCAGCGGCGTCCCGGTCACCGACCCCGCCGGCAAGCTCCTGGGCATCGTCACCAACCGCGACATGGCCTTCGAGAGCGACCGCGCCCGCCAGGTCCGCGAGGTCATGACCCCGATGCCGCTGGTCACCGGCCACGTCGGGATCTCCGGCGGCGACGCGATGGAGCTGCTGCGCCGCCACAAGATCGAGAAGCTGCCCCTCGTCGACGACGCGGGCGTCCTCAAGGGCCTCATCACCGTCAAGGACTTCGTCAAGGCGGAGAAGTACCCGAACGCCGCCAAGGACGCCGACGGCCGTCTCATCGTCGGTGCCGCCGTGGGCGCCTCCCCCGAGGCCCTGGAGCGCGCGCAGGCGCTCGCCGAGGCCGGCGTGGACTTCCTGGTCGTCGACACCTCCCACGGCCACAACAGCAACGCCCTGAGCTGGATGGCGAAGATCAAGTCCAGCGTGAACGTCGACGTCATCGGCGGCAACGTCGCCACCCGCGACGGCGCACAGGCCCTCATCGACGCCGGTGTCGACGGCATCAAGGTCGGCGTCGGCCCCGGCTCGATCTGCACCACGCGCGTGGTCGCCGGTATCGGCGTCCCGCAGGTCACCGCCATCTACGAGGCGTCCCTCGCCGCCCGCGCGGCAGGCATCCCGCTCATCGGCGACGGCGGCCTCCAGTACTCCGGCGACATCGGCAAGGCCCTCGCCGCCGGCGCCGACACCGTCATGCTGGGCTCCCTCCTCGCGGGCTGCGAGGAGTCCCCGGGCGAGCTCCAGTTCATCAACGGCAAGCAGTTCAAGTCGTACCGCGGCATGGGCTCCCTCGGCGCCATGCAGTCGCGCGGCCAGGGCAAGTCGTACTCCAAGGACCGCTACTTCCAGGCCGAGGTCGCCTCCGACGACAAGCTCGTCCCCGAGGGCATCGAGGGCCAGGTGCCCTACCGGGGCCCCCTGTCCAGCGTCCTGCACCAGCTCGTCGGCGGCCTGCGCCAGACCATGGGCTACGTGGGCGCCGCCACCATCGACGAGATGGAGTCCAAGGGCCGCTTCGTACGGATCACGTCGGCCGGTCTGAAGGAGTCGCACCCGCACGACATCCAGATGACCGTCGAGGCGCCGAACTACAGCCGCAAGTGACCTCCCCGCGCGCGTAGAGGCTCGATCGAGGCGGTCCCGGGAACTCCGGGGCCGCCTTTGTCATACCCGTCGGGGATACTGGGAGGCGCTGAAACGCAACAGGGAAAGGCCACAGACGTGACTGAGATCGAGATCGGGCGCGGCAAGCGCGGGCGGAGGGCGTACGCCTTCGACGACATCGCCGTCGTCCCCAGCCGCCGTACGCGGGACCCGAAGGAGGTCTCGATCGCCTGGCAGATCGACGCCTACCGCTTCGAGCTGCCCTTCCTGGCCGCCCCCATGGACTCGGTCGTCTCCCCGGCCACCGCGATCCGCATCGGCGAGCTGGGCGGCCTCGGCGTCCTCAACCTCGAAGGGCTCTGGACGCGCTACGACGACCCGCAGCCGCTGCTCGACGAGGTCACCGAGCTGCCCGCCGAGCAGGCCACGCGCCGCCTCCAGGAGATCTACGCCGCGCCGATCAAGGAAGAGCTGATCGGCCGCCGCATCAAGGAGGTGCGCGACGCGGGCGTGGTCACCGCCGCCGCGCTCTCCCCGCAGCGCACGGCCCAGTTCTCCAAGGCCGTCGTCGACGCGGGCGTGGACATCTTCGTCATCCGGGGGACGACGGTCTCCGCGGAGCACGTCTCCGGGTCGCACGAACCGCTCAACCTCAAGCAGTTCATCTACGAACTCGACGTCCCGGTGATCGTCGGCGGCTGCGCCACGTACACGGCCGCGCTGCACCTCATGCGCACGGGCGCGGCGGGCGTCCTCGTCGGCTTCGGCGGCGGCGCCGCGCACACCACGCGCAACGTGCTCGGCATCCGCGTCCCGATGGCCACCGCCGTCGCGGACGTCGCCGCCGCGCGCCGCGACTACATGGACGAGTCCGGCGGGCGGTACGTCCACGTCATCGCCGACGGCGGGGTCGGCTCGTCCGGCGACCTGCCCAAGGCGATCGCCTGCGGCGCCGACGCCGTCATGATGGGCTCCCCGCTCGCGCGCGCCACCGACGCGCCCGGCAAGGGGCACCACTGGGGCATGGAGGCCGTCAACGAGGAGCTGCCGCGCGGCAAGAAGGTCGACCTCGGGACCGTCGGTACGGTCGAGGAGGTCCTCACCGGGCCGTCCCACACGCCCGACGGCTCCATGAACTTCTTCGGCGCGCTGCGCCGGGCCATGGCGACGACCGGGTACAGCGAGCTGAAGGAATTCCAGCGGGTCGAGGTCGTGGTCGCGGATTCGCAGGACCGGCGGTAGCCGGTCGTACGACGTCTGAAGGGGCCGGTTGCCGCGGGTGCGGTGATCGGCTCCTTTTGGTTTTTCTTGAGGCTTTTGGTGGGGGCGCGCGAGGTGAGGTGGGGGGCGTGCGGTGGTGAACGGGGTTTGATGGAAGGTTTCTGCTGATCATCGGGCGATAGCGTCCTTCTCGTGGCGCTCCCAGGTCTCTGGTAGCGCCCCCTTCCAAGGATTTGATCCGGACCCCGTCCCCTCGGGGCCCGGCCCGATTCCGGACGAGCCGTTCACCGGGCTACTGGGCGGCATCGTGGAAGGGGGCGTCCATGGGACGCCATCGCAAGCCCACCCGCTGGGACAAGGTCCGTCTTCGGATGGTCCAGTTCAAGAGGAGGTGGATCTTGCGGCTGTTTGGATGGTGAGTGGCCGCCCCCACGAAGACTAGGGGCGGAACACCCATGAACCATCCGGGAGCCTGCCGCAGTAGCCTCTGCGGTGGGCTCCCACTTTTTTGGGTGGGGGCCGCCCCCACACGACCTAGGGGCGGAACACCCATGAACCATCCGGGAGCCTGCCGCAGTAGCCGCTGCGGTGGGCACCCACCCGTCCCCAAAGTACCGGCCTCGTCTGTCGTGCGCCACCAACCCCAGAAGTGCGCTCCCTTCGCGCGCCCCCTTTCACAACCGGTGCGCCGCCCCCGTAGGAGTTGCTCCCCGGGTGTCCAGCAGGAGCTGTGCCTTTACCGACAAGCCCTGGAGGTCGTACGTCCGGTGCTGCTGGAGGAGGATCGTCAGGTCGGCGTCGGCGGCGGCCTCGTAGAGGGAGTCGGCGCGGGGGACGGGGCGGTCGAGGACGTTCCAGGAGGGGACGTGGGGGTCGTGGTAGCTGATCGAGGCGCCGAGTTCCATGAGGCGGACGGCGATCTCGTGTGCGGGGGTGTTCTGGCGGTCGGCCAGGTCCGCCTTGTAGGTGACGCCCAGGAGGAGGACGCGGGCGCCGCGCGCTGATTTGCCGTGTTCGTTCAGGAGGGCGGCGGCGCGCTGGACGACGTAGCGGGGCATGCGCGTGTTGACCTGCTGGGCGAGTTCGACCATGCGCAGGGGGCCGCCGGGGTGGTCGAGGGGGACGGAGTGGCCGCCGACGCCGGGGCCCGGGCGGAACGCCTGGAAGCCGAACGGCTTGGTCTCGGCGCACCGGATGACGTCCCAGAGGTCGACGCCCAGACGGTGGCAGAGGATCGCCATCTCGTTGACGAGGGCGATGTTGACGTGCCGGAAGTTGGTCTCCAGGAGCTGTACGGTCTCCGCTTCCCGCAGCCCGCGCGCGCGGACGACCTTGTCGGTGAGCCGGCCGTAGAACGCGGCGGCGGACTCCGTGCACGCGGGCGTGAGGCCGCCGATGACCTTCGGGGTGTTGGCCGGCGTGAAGGCGCGGTTGCCGGGGTCGACGCGGCTGGGGGAGTGCGCGAGGTGGAAGTCGCGTCCCGCGCGCAGGCCCGAGGTCTCCTCCAGGAGGGGCCGCAGGAAGTCCTCGGTCGTCCCGGGGTGCACCGGCGATTCGAGGATCACGGTGGTGTGCGGGCGCAGGTGCCCGGCGAGGGTGCGGGCGGCCGACTCCACCGCGCCGAGGTCCAGTCCGCCGTCCGCGTCGCGCGGGGTGGGCGCGCAGATCACCGCCGTGCGGACGCGGCCGAGTTCGGCGGGGTCGGTGACGATGCGGAAGCCCCCGGCGAGCATCCGGCGCAGTTCGGCGGGGGTGAGCGAGCCGGGTTCGGGGCCGGTGCGGTAGCCGACCGTGGGGATGCCTGCGGCGACCGCGGCCTGGGCCAGGGGCAGGCCGAGCGGGCCGAGTCCGATGACGGCGAGATCTGCGGGCATGGCGTGGGCCGTCCTTCCCAGTCACCGAGAACGGTGGGGTTAACCGAAGCGGGGCGGGTGCGCAAGCCCTGTGGACTGGACGGGCGAGCGCAATGTCAGACTAGGAGTAAATATGACCGTTATGCGGGATTGGTCGGGCGTGTTGTCCACAGGTGGGGTGCGAGTGGTGGCCTAAGTCGGGCGAGACGGTCAGACTCTGAGCGAGGGAACGGTGATCGACGGCGGGAGGCGACGGTGAGGACAGCGACACTGGGACCGGTGCAGCGGGCCGAGTCACTGGCGGACATGGCCGAACACGAACTCGACATCCTGGTCGTCGGGGCCGGAGTGGTCGGCGCGGGCACGGCCCTCGACGCCGTCACCCGGGGCCTGTCCACCGGCCTGGTCGAGGCCCGCGACTGGGCGTCCGGCACCTCCAGCCGCTCCAGCAAGCTCATTCACGGCGGCCTGCGCTACCTGGAGATGCTCGACTTCGCCCTCGTCCGCGAGGCCCTCAAGGAACGCGGCCTCCTCCTGGAACGCCTCGCACCGCACCTGGTCAAACCGGTGCCGTTCCTCTACCCGCTCCAGCACAAGGGCTGGGAGCGGCTCTACGCGGGCTCGGGCGTCGCCCTCTACGACGCGATGTCGATGGCCCGCGGCCACGGCCGGGGCCTGCCCAGGCACCGCCACCTGTCCCACCGCCACGCCCTGCGCGTCGCCCCCGCCCTGCGCAAGGACGCCCTCGTCGGCGCCCTCCAGTACTACGACGCCCAGATGGACGACGCCCGCTTCGTCGCCACGCTGGTGCGCACAGCCGCCTCGTACGGCGCGAAGGTCGCCAACCGCGCGCGGGTGACCGGGTTCCTGCGGGAGGGTGAGCGGGTCGTCGGCGCGCGCGTGCAGGACGTCGAGGCTGGCGGGGAGTACGAGATCCGGGCCCGGCAGATCGTCAACGCGACCGGGGTGTGGACCGACGACACGCAGGCCATGGTCGGCTCGCGCGGCCAGTTCCACGTCCGGGCGTCCAAGGGCATCCACCTAGTCGTCCCGCGCGACCGCATCAACTCCTCGACCGGGCTGATCCTGCGCACCGAGAAGTCCGTGCTGTTCGTCATCCCCTGGGGGCGGCACTGGATCATCGGGACCACCGACACCGACTGGGACCTCGACAAGGCGCACCCGGCCGCGTCCAGCGCCGACATCGACTACCTCCTTGAGCACGTGAACGCCGTGCTCGCGACGCCGCTCACCCGCGACGACGTGGAGGGCGTGTACGCCGGGCTGCGGCCGCTGCTGGCCGGCGAGTCGGACGCGACCAGCAAGCTGTCGCGCGAGCACACCGTCGCGCATCCGGTGCCGGGGCTCGTCGTCGTCGCGGGCGGCAAGTACACGACGTACCGGGTGATGGCCAAGGACGCGGTCGACGAGGCCGTGCACGGGCTCGATCAGCGGGTCGCCGCGTGTGTCACCGAGGACGTGCCGCTGCTGGGCGCCGAGGGGTACCGGGCGCTGTGGAACGGGCGGGCGCGGATCGCGGCGCGGGCCGGGCTGCATGTCGTGCGGGTCGAGCATCTGCTGAACCGGTTCGGCGCGTCGGCGCAGGAGGTGCTGGACCTCATCGCCGGGGACGCCTCGCTCGGGGAGCCGCTCCAGGGGGCCGACGACTATCTGCGGGCCGAGGTCGTCTACGCGGCCTCGCACGAAGGGGCCCGGCATCTGGATGACGTGCTGACTCGGCGGACCCGGATCTCCATCGAGACCTTCGACCGGGGCACGCGGTGCGCCCGCGAGGTCGCCGAGCTGATGGCGCCGGTTCTCGGGTGGGACGAGGGGCAGGTCGAGCGGGAGGTCCAGCACTACGAGAAGCGGGTGGAGGCGGAGCGGGAGTCCCAGCGGCAGCCGGATGATCTGACGGCGGACGCGGCGAGGTTGGGGGCGCCGGACATCGTGCCGCTTTGAGGCGCCTACGGGGGTGCTGCTTTCTGACGTTCGGCGGCTGCGGGTCCGTCGTGGTTGATCGCGCAGTTCCCCGCGCCCCTAAGGGCGATGGCCGACCCGGTGATTTCTTGGAAGCGTCACTCGATCGAGCTACAGCCTGTCGGGATCTCTGCGGGGAACCCGCCCGTTCTCCTAGTGACGCGGGCAGAACTCGGCAGCGAGCAAGGCCGGTTCGAGGTCGGGGGTCGCCAGCGTCGTGGTGTTCACGCGGAACGTGAGGACGTGGCGGCCGTCGGCGGTCGCGGCGGTGCGGACGTAGCTGCCGGGGATGCGGCCGTCGTGGCCCCACACCGTGACACCGCAGGGCAGCCTCGTGGGGAACAGGCCCAGGCCGTACGAGCCGTGCGCGGCGCGGGTGTCGAGCATCTCGTGCAGCCAGTGCGGGGGCAGGAGGCGGCCGGAGAGCAGCGCCGCGTAGAAGCGGTCGAGGTCGGCGAGTGTGGTCACCAGTTCGCCGGCGGCGCCCGCGACGCGGGGGTCGAGATCGGTGACGTCGGAACCGTCGCTCGCGTAGGCGCGGCCGTGCGGTGAGGGAAGGGACGTACGGGAGCCGGGGAAGGAGGTGCCCGCCAGACGGAGGGGAGCGATGATGCGGCGCTCGGCCTCGGCGGCGTAGGAGCGGCCGGTGACCTGTTCGACGACCAGGCCGAGCAGGACGTAGTTGGTGTTGGAGTAGGAGAAGCGGCCTCGGTCGGCAGGAGGGTGGGTGAGGGCCAGACGGACGGCTCCCAGAGCGGTGACGGGGACGGTTCCCCGGGTGGTCCGGGTGAAGTCGTACAGGCCGCTGGTGTGGGTGAGCAGGGCGCGCAGGGTCAGCGCGCGGCCGTCGTTGCCGGCTCCCCGCACCAGTCCCGGCAGGTGCCGCTCCACCGGGTCGGACAGCGACAGCCGGTGCTGCGCGGCCAGTTGGAGCACCACGGTGGCCACGAAGGTCTTGGTGACGCTGCCGGCCCGGAAGTGGTCGTCCGGGGAGATCCCGGCCCCGGCGGAGGCGTACCGGCTCCCGCCCGGTGTGCGCGCCAGCAGGGCGGCGGCCGGGGCCTTCCCCCGGGAGACCAGCAGGGGCAGCAGCGCCTGCGGGGACGGGTCGACGGTGGCCCGTGAACCGGCCGTCGCGAGTTCCAGCAGGAGCAGGGCGGCGGCCACGACCAGCAGGCTCCGGGGCCGGGGCATCGCGGTCCTCCTCGGGTGGGTGGGGGTCATGATGCAGGCCGGAGATGGGCGTGAGGTGTGACGGCGATGGGGGAGGCGTGGGGTTGACGTGACGGTCGGGGACAACTGGCCCCGGGTGTCGGGTGGTTGGGTCACTTCGGGCGCCGGTGCGGTGAATGTCCGGGCGGGCGCGGCGGGATGACGGAGGAGCAGGGCGAGGGGAGGAGGTGAGGATGGCCGGACCGTGGCGTACCTATTGGCCGGAATGTGCGGAGGAGGGGTACGCGCAGAGGGGGGTCCGGGCGTCGGGCACTTGGCGGGTAGGGGACAATGGAGGCTCTGTCAGGGCGGGTTGCATGAGGGGACGCATGTCGGAGGCGGAGCGGGCGGGGACATCCCGTCAGGACAAGAGCGCACGTCTCCTCGCCGGGCGGTACCGGCTGGGAGGCGTACTCGGCCGCGGCGGCATGGGGACGGTGTGGCGCGCGGAGGACGAGACGCTCGGGCGGACCGTCGCCGTCAAGGAGCTGAGGTTCCCGTCGAGCATCGACGAGGAGGAGAAGCGCCGGCTCATCACGCGCACGCTGCGCGAGGCCAAGGCGATCGCGAAGATCCGCAACAACAGCGCGGTGACCGTCTTCGACGTCGTCGACGAGGACGACCGGCCCTGGATCGTCATGGAGCTGGTCGAGGGGCGCTCGCTCGCGGAGGTCATCCGTGAGGACGGTCTGCTCAAGCCCCGGCGCGCGGCCGAGGTCGGGCTCGCGATCCTCGACGTGCTGCGGGCGGCGCACCGCGCGGGCATCCTGCACCGGGACGTGAAGCCGTCGAACGTGCTGATCGCCGAGGACGGCCGGGTCGTGCTCACCGACTTCGGCATCGCGCAGGTCGAGGGCGACCCGTCGATCACCTCGACCGGGATGCTCGTCGGCGCTCCCTCCTACATCGCCCCCGAGCGCGCGCGGGGCCACAAGCCCGGCCCGGCGGCCGACCTCTGGTCGCTCGGCGGCCTGCTGTACGCGGCGGTCGAGGGCGCCCCGCCGTACGACAAGGGCTCGGCGATCGCGACGCTCACGGCGGTGATGACCGAGCCGCTGGAGGAGCCGAAGAACGCCGGACCCCTGCGGGACGTCATCTACGGGCTGCTCACCAAGGACCCCGTGCGGCGCCTCGACGACGCGGGCGCGCGCCGGCTGCTGGAGAAGGTCGTCTACGCGCCCGAGGCCGAGGAGCCGCCGCCGCTGGAGGTGACGCAGGCCGTGCCGATGGTCGCGCCGCCGGAGCAGGCCCGCGAGCCGCGGAAGGCCACCGTCACCGCCGGTGCCCCCGTCGGGCGCACCGAGCCGCCCGCGGGCGGCGCCCCCGCCCCGGCGAACGCCCCCACGGCCGGGCGCAGTTCGGGCTGGCCCGTGATGGAGCCGCCGGACCTGCCCGCGCGGCCGGTGCAGCGCGCGCCGCTGACGGACGTGGTCCCGAAGCGGACCCTGGTGATCATCGCGGTGGTCGTCGTGCTCGCCGTGATCGGCACCGTCCTCGCGGTCACCCTCGGCGGGGGCGACGGCAACGACAGCTCGCGCGGAGAGGGCGGCAAGCAGGCCGTCGCAGGCGGGAGCGTCGGCACCAAGGAGGACGAGTCGGGCGGCACCCGTACGGACGGGGCGGCCGGCGAGACCCCGGCGGCCGGCGGGACCGCCCCGAGCGGCGGCGCGGGCACGCGGGTGTCGCCCTCGGCGTCCTCGGCGGACGCGGCGGTGTCGACGTACAAGGGCGGGCAGGGGTACACGATCGGGCTGCCCGCCGGATGGGCGTTCCGGACGGCCGGCTCGGCCGGGGACCGGTTCACCGGGCCCGACGGGCAGAAGCTGCTCGTCGCCTGGACCAGCACCCCCAAGGACGACCCGGTCGCCGACTGGACGGCCCAGGAGAAGTCCATGCGGCGCGCGCAGTACCGCAAGATCCGCATAGAGGCGGTGGACTACCGGGGCTGGAACACGGCCGACTGGGAGTTCACCTACACGGAGAGCGGTACCGCCTACCGGACCATCGACCGGGGCTTCGTCGTCGACGGCAGCCAGGGGTACGCGCTCATGTACACGGCGAAGGCCGCCGACTGGGCCGGTGAGCTGCGCGAGTCGACCTGGGCGGCGCTGACGGAGAGCTTCACGCCCAAGAAGTGAGACGGACGCTTCCGGGCGGGGCGTACGGGGGATGGACCGGGATATATGGCAACCGCACTTTGCGGGTTGCCTCCGGCACGTATCGTGAGTGCTTGCGGACCGTACGCATCCGGGTAGGGGTGCACAACGGAGCGCGACGCGAACGGAATTGACAGACCGGGTGGCCGGGGGAGGCACGATGGACGACTACGCGGGTCGAGTGCTCGCCGACCGCTACCGCCTGCCGCTGCCGCCGTCCGAGGCGTACGAACTCAGCGAGACCCGGGCCTTCGACACGTACAGCGGCCAGGAGGTCCTGGTCCGGCAGGTGCCGCTGCCCGAGGTCGTCGAGGCCGAGGTGCTCGACGCGGAGGGGCTGCCCGAGGGGTTCACCGCCCGCGAGCGCGCGTACGGCGCCGGCGCGAGTACCCGCAGGCCCGCCGACCCGGTCGTGCGGCGCGCGCTCGAAGCCGCGCAGGCCGCCGCGCGGATCCCCGACCACCCCCGGCTCGACCAGGTCTTCGACGTGTTCGCCGAGGGCGGCTCGCTGTGGATAGTGAGCGAACTCGTGGGCGCGCGCACGCTGGCGGAACTCCTCGCGGAGAAGCCGCTCACGCCGTACCGGGCGGCCGAGGTCGCCTCCGACGTGCTGATGGCGCTGCGCGTGCTGCACGCGCACGGCTGGGTGCACCGCAACATCACCGCGCGCACGGTCCTGGTCTGCGACGATGGGCGGATCGTGCTCACCGGCCTCGCGGTCGGCGCGGCCGAGGAAGCGCTGTGTGGGAACGACCCGGTGCCCGCCGAGGACGGGCCGCTGCCCCGGACCGTGTCGACGCCGCCCCCCGGGGAGGGCGGGCCGGACCTCGAAGCCGCCCGGCGGGCCGCGATAGAGGCACGCGCGGCGGGCCGCCTCCCCGGCGGCGAGAGCGGCAACGGCGCACCGGCCCCCGCCGGCGAGATCGCCCGGCGCACCGTGCTCCCCGAGACCGGCGACGACATCCGCGCCGCGCGCGCCGGAGCCATCGCCGCCTACCGCGCGGGCGCGCGCGCCGCCGCCCGCGTGCAGGAGGCCCAGCAGAACGGGAAGGCCCTGGAGAGCGGGCGCGCACCGGAGAACGGCCGCGCCGCGCTGCCGGGCGCGCACGGGCAGATCGCCGACCCGTACGGGGTGCGCGAGGCGCAGGGCCTCGCCGGTCCCTACGGCACCCGCGAGACGCCGGGCGTCGCCAGCCCCTACGGCATACGCGACCCCCACCCCGCGTCAACTCCGGCACCCGTCACTCCCACCCGATGGAGTGACCTCGCGGCGGGAACTCCCACCCCGCCCCCGGCCGTTGACCAGGCAGACACCGCCCGTCCCGCGCACACCGTCCCCCAGCAGCCGACCCCGACGTCCACGCCGACCACCGCGCTCGCCGCCGAGCGTGCCCGCCAGGCACGGATGGCGGTCGTGGGCCCCGTCACCGAGCGCTGGGCCCCCGAACAGGCCGGACCGGTCCACGAGAACTGGCAGCTGGCCGCACCCATCGGCCCCGCCACCGACCTGTGGGCGCTCGGCGCGCTGCTCTTCAGGTCGGTCCAGGGACACGCGCCCTACCCGGAGGAGTCGACGGCCGAACTCGTCCAGATGGTGTGCGGCGAACCCCCCGCCTTCGCCGAGGAGTGCGGTCCGCTCAGGCCGGTCGTGGAGTCGCTGCTGCGCCAGGACCCGACCGAGCGGCCGGACTTCGAGGAGCTGCGCGGCTGGCTGCGGTCGCTGGTGCGCTCGGCGCCCGAGGCGGAGGCCGGCGCGTACGTCGTCACCGCCCCGCCCGCCGACCCGCGCCGGCTGCCGATCATCCGCCGCAAGGGCGAGCTGGTGCGCCGCCGCAAGGCCAGGGCAAAGGCCCAGGCCAAGGCACGGACCTCGGCGGGCGGGGCGCACGCCCGGCACAAGCGGGGGCGGACCGAGCCGGTGCGGGGCGCTGAGCCGGAGCGCTCGCCGCGCAGCCTCGGGCGGACGCTGCTGCTGATCGTCCTGCTCCTGCTGGCCGGGGCGATCGCCTACGCCGTGTTCTTCATGCCGAAGGCCGGCGACGAGGGGGCCGCGCGCAGCCCCGGTGCCTCGGTCGGCGCCACCGAGAACGCCGGGGCGACCGCATCGCCGCCGCCCGCCAGCAACCAGCCCCGGCCCGACCAGTCGACGCCGGGGGACGGCGAGACGACGGCCGGGACGTCCACGCAGGCCGGGTCCGAGGTCGCCGACGGGTTCACGCTGCGCGCCGACGACGCCGGGTTCCGGATCGCCGTCGCCGACGGGTGGGAGCGGTCGCCGAAGAACGGGCGCGGGCAGGTCGTCTACGCGCACGGGAACTTCGAGCTGATCGTCGTACCGGGCCGGGACACCGCGGCGGCCAACGGGAGTGATCCGATGGCCTACCAGCGGGACCGGGAGAGCGAGCTGGAGTCCTACCGGCAGTCCAGCTGGGCCACCGCCTCGGGGCTGAGGAACATCCAGGTCGGGCAGCAGAAGATGGCCGAGGGGCAGTTCACCTGGACGAGTGACGGCGGGCAGGAACTGTTCGTGCGCAACCGGGCCATCCTCATCGCCGGGCGGTACCACGTCGTCCAGGTGAGGGGGCCGGAGGCGGAGCGGGACGAGGTGACACGGCTGTACGAGCAGGCGGCGGAGAGCTACCGGTACACAGGCTGAGACCCGGTTCCCGGAACCCGTCCGAAGCGACAACCGTCACAGTGATGTCTCCATGGGCCCCCTTTGGTTCCACGGACGTCGGCCGGTCTTTACGCTGAGCCTGTCAAGAGCATTGCGGGGCAACGTGAATCAGATGCAGGGCCTGCTCATCGCGGGCCGCTACCGGCTCGTCGACTCCATCGGGAGCGGCGGCATGGGCCGTGTGTGGCGTGCCCACGACGAGCTGCTGCACCGGGCCGTCGCGATCAAGGAGCTGACCGCCGCGCTCTACGTCTCCGAGGCCGACCAGCCCGTCCTGCTGGCCCGGACCCGGGCCGAGGCGCGGGCCGCGGCCCGGATCAACCACTCCGCCGTCGTCACCGTCCACGACGTCCTCGAACACGACGGCCGGCCCTGGATCGTGATGGAACTCGTCGAGGGGCGCTCCCTCGCCGACGCGGTCAAGGCGGACGGCCGGGTCGAGCCCGCCGAGGCGGCGCGGATCGGGATGTGGGTGCTGCGGGCGCTGCGCGCGGCGCACTCCGCGGGAGTGCTCCACCGGGACGTCAAACCCGGCAACGTCCTCCTCTCCGACGACGGGCGGGTGCTGCTCACGGACTTCGGCATCGCGCAGATCGAGGGCGACACGACGATCACCCGTACGGGGGAGGTCGTCGGGTCCGTGGACTACCTCGCGCCCGAGCGGGTACGGGGCAACGACCCCGGGCCCTCCTCCGACCTGTGGGCGCTCGGCGCGACGCTGTACACCGCCGTCGAGGGGCGCTCGCCCTTCCGGCGTACGTCCCCTCTGACAACGATGCAGGCGGTCGTCCAGGAGGAGGCCGCCGAGCCGCGGCACGCGGGGGTGCTCGGGCCGGTCATCACCGCGCTGCTGCGCAAGGAGCCCGCGACCCGGCCCGACATGGCCGAGGCCGAGCAGATGCTCGCGGAGGCCGCGGAGGGGCGGCGGGCCCCTGGGGCGCAGGCGTACGTGCCCACGCAGTACGGGGGCGGCGGGTACGGGGGGACGTCCGGGGCGGGGTTCGACTCGGGGTCGGCGGCGGGGTTCGGGAGCGGGAGCCAAGGGGTTGCCGGGGTTGCCGGTGCTGGTGGCGGGAGCAACGGGACCGGGTTCGGGGGTGTCGGGAGCGACGGGGTCACGGCCGCTTTCGGGTCCGGGAGCGGGCCCGTGCCGGGTGGGTTCGGCTCGGGCAGCGGGCCCGTGCCGGGTGGCGGGTTCGGGTCCGGGAGCGGGCCTGTGCCCGGCGGTGGGTTCGGGTCGGGCAGCGGGTCCCTGCCGGGCGGCTTCGCGTCCGGCGGGCATGCCGGGGGCGGGATGCCGTACGGCGCCGGGCCGGAGGCGCACTCCGGGGGGCAGGCCGTGCCGGTCGTCGCCGGGGGCCGGGCCGGTGAGCCCAAGCGGCGGCGGCTGCGGACGCTCGCGCTGGTCGTCGTGCTGGCCGCGCTGGTCGGCGGGGGAACCGCCGTGGCGTTCCAGCGGTGGGACGAGGGGCGGCAGAAGGAGTCCTCGGCCTCGGCGGACCCCTCGCCGGGCCCGTCCGCCGTCGAGGGGACCGTGCCCGACTCCTGGGTCGAGGTGGACGATCCCCTCGGCTTCGGCCTGTCGCTGCCCGAGGGCTGGAAGCGGGAGGTCTTCCAGGACGACGGGGACCTCAAGCAGATCGACTACACGCCGGACAACGGCAAGCACTTCGTCCGGATCGCGATGGACGTCTCGCCCGACTACGCCGACCCGTACGCCCACCAGATCGACCTGGAGAAGCAGCTCCAGCGGCTCGTCGACTACCGGCGGGTCAAGCTGGAGGCGAACCTGTACCGGGACCGCAAGGGCTCCGAGTGGGAGTACACGTGGACGGCGCTCGCCAAGGACACGAAGTTCCCGGGGCCCCGGCGGGCGGTCGAGGAGACGTACGTCGCGCACGACGGCACGGAGTACGCGATCTACATGTCGTCGCCGGCCGACGACTGGGCCACCGCCGCCAAGCAGTTCACGTCGGTGCTGAAGAGCTGGCGGGAAGCGGACCGGTCGGGGAGCTGAGGCGTTCCGGGCGGGGGGCTTCTGGCGGTTCGTCTGGTTCCCGCCGGGCCCGGTTCCGGTTCGCGTCGACAATCCGGTGGTTCGCACGGTAGTCATGTGGGCATGAGCGACGACCGGGGTGCCGGGGACGACAGTGACGGGCGGATAGTGGGCGGGCGTTACCGCCTTCTCGCGCCGATGGGGGCCGACGGGACGGGAGTCGTCTGGCGGGGGCGGGACTCCGAGACGGGCGCGGACGTCGCCGTCAAGGCGCCCCGGGTGGCCGGGGAGCCGGGCAGCGAGGAGGCGCGGCGGTCCGCCCACCGGCTCGGACAGGAGGCCCGGGCCGCCGCCCGGGTGGAGCACCCCGGGGCTGTCGTCATTCATGACGTTGTGATCGAAGGGGCCGAGGGGGAGCACCAACTCCCTTGGGTCGTCATGGAGTTCGTCGAGGGGGAGTCGCTCGCGCGGGCCCTGCGGCGGGGGCCCTTGGAGGTGGTCGAGGCCGCTCGGGTCGGGGGCGTCGTCCTGGGCGCCCTGCGGGCCGCGCACGCCGTAGGGATCGTGCACCGGGACGTGCGGCCCGAACACGTGCTGCTGGGGGCGGACGGACGGGTCGTGGTGACCGACTTCGGGATCGCCCATGGGTACGAAGACGGCGGCGCCGTACGGGAGTTGGAGTTCGCGGCGCCGGAGTGGGCCGCCGGGGGGCACGCCGGGGCCGAGTCGGATCTGTGGTCGCTCGGGGTGCTGCTGTACGCCGCCGTCGAGGGGGTGTCGCCGTTCCGCCGGGACACGGCCGAGGAGACCCTCGCCGCGGTGCTCGCCGGGGAGGTGCCCGCGCCGGTGCGGGCCGGTGAACTGGGGGCGGTGCTCTCGGGGTTGCTGGTGAAGGAGCCGGGGGAGCGGATGGGGGCCGGCGAGGTGGAGAAGGTGTTGAGGGAGGTCTCCGGGAGCGGTGGTGCCGTACCTGAGAGGGAGGTGAGGGAGGAGCGTGTCCGGGTCGTCGTACCGGAGGACCAGGAGGAGTACGACGTCCAGGTGCCCGTGCGGCGGCGGCCGTTTCCCCTCAGCCTGTTCTTCGGGTGACCCGGTGGCAACCCCCTGATCAGCACCTTCCTTGCCAGTGAACGCTGGCGCGGTGTGCGGGTGCCGTGAATCCCCGTTACCGACGGGTACCCAAAGGCGTGGCGGCGGCATACCCTGCGCGTCATGACGGACTCGCAGGCTCGAAGCAGCGCCCCGCACGGCACGAACCCCGTCGCCCCGGCCCCGGCCGGGGTGCGCACCGCCGCGGACGTGGTCACCCCCGACCTGATCGCCCAGCTCACGAAGGGCGTCGTCGGCTCCGGACGCACCGCCAACCACACGCCGTTCACCGGGGAGAAGCTCGCCGACCTGCCCGAGTCGACGCCCGAGGACGTGGCGCTCGCCTTCGAGCGGGCCCGCGCCGCGCAGGACGTCTGGGCACGTACGCCGGTCAAGGAGCGGGCGGCGGTGCTGCTGCGCTTCCACGACCTGCTCCTGGAGCGCCAGGCCGAGGTCCTCGACCTGGTCCAGCTGGAGACCGGCAAGGCCCGTCTGCACGCGCACGAGGAGGTGCAGGCCGTCGCGGTCGCCGCCCGGCACTACGGCCGACGCGGGCCGTCGTACCTGAGGGCCAGGGGGCACACGGGCGCCGTCCCCAGCCTCACCAAGGTCACCGAACTGCGTCACCCCCGAGGGGTGGTCGGGCAGATAGCCCCCTGGAACTACCCCCTGGAGCTGTCCGTCGGGGACGCGATACCGGCGTTCGTCGCGGGCAACGCCGTCGTCATGAAGCCGGACACCGAGACCTGCCTCACCGCGCTGTGGGCGCGCGACCTGCTGATCGAGGCGGGGCTGCCCGCCGAGGTGTTCCAGGTCGTGCTGGGCGACGGTCCGGTCATCGGGCCCGAGATCGTGCGGCACGCCGACTACGTCTCCTTCACCGGCTCCACCCGCGTCGGCCGCGAGGTCGCGCAGGGCGCCGCCGCCCGGCTGGTCGGGGTGTCCCTCGAACTCGGCGGCAAGAACGCCATGCTGGTCCTGAAGGACGCGGACGTCGAGAAGGCCGCCGCCGGCGCCGTCCGGGCCTGCTTCTCCTCCGCGGGCCAACTCTGCGTCTCCATCGAGCGGTTGTACGTCCACGAGTCGATCGCCGAGGTCTTCCTCGACCGGTTCGCCGCCCGGACACGCGCGATGCGGCTCGGCAACTCCCTCGCCTACGGCGCCGAGATGGGCTCGCTCGTCGGGCAGCGGCAACTCGACACCGTGACCCGGCACGTGGAGGAGGCCGTCGCCAAGGGCGCCACGGTCGTCACGGGCGGCACCGCCCGCCCCGACATCGGCCCCTACTTCTACGAGCCGACCATCCTCGACGGCGTCGAGGCGCCGATGGCGGTATGCGGGGAGGAGACGTTCGGGCCGGTCGTCGCGATCTACCGGTTCACCGACGAGGACCAGGCGATCGACCTCGCCAACTCCACCTCGTACGGCCTCAATTCGTCCGTCTGGACCAAGGACGGGCGGCGTGGGCGGGCCGTCGCGGCGCGGTTGCGGACCGGGACCGTCAACGTCAACGAGGGGTACGCGTCCGCGTACGGCAGCGTGCAGTCCCCGATGGGCGGCATGAAGGACTCCGGGCTCGGGCGGCGGCACGGGTCCGAGGGGATCCTCAAGTACACCGAGGCGCAGACCGTCGCCCATCAGCGGCTGCTGCCGATGGCGCCCTCGCTCGGCATGGACGACGAGAAGTACGCGCGGTTCATGAGCCGCAGCCTCAGGGCGATGAAAGCGTTCCGGTTGCGCTAGGAGAGCAGCGTGTCAGAGATATCCCCAGGCGCCCACGACTACGACGTGCTGGTCGTCGGCTCCGGCTTCGGCGGGTCCGTCACCGCCCTGCGCCTCACCGAAAAGGGTTACCGCGTAGGCGTGTTGGAGGCCGGACGCCGGTTCGGCCGCGACCTGCTGCCCAAGAACTCGTGGGACCTGCGCAACTACCTCTGGGCTCCCCGGCTCGGCTTCTACGGCATCCAGCGCATCCATCTCCTGGGCAACGTCATGGTGTTGGCCGGCGCCGGGGTCGGCGGTGGCTCCCTCAACTACGCCAACACCCTCTACGTACCGCCCAAGGCGTTCTTCGAGGACCCCCAGTGGAAGGAGATCACCGACTGGGAAGGGGAGTTGACGCCGTACTACGACCAGGCCCGGCGGATGCTCGGCGTGCGGCTCAACCCGACCGTCACCCCCTCCGACGTCCACCTCAAGGCCGCCGCGCAGCGCATGGGCGTCGGCGACACCTTCCACATGGCGCCGGTCGGCGTCTACTTCGGGGACGGCGAGGACGCGGACGGGCAGGGGCCGACAGCCAAGCCCGGTGAGGAAGTCGCCGACCCCTACTTCGGCGGGGCCGGGCCCAAGCGGCGGGCCTGCACCGAGTGCGGGGAGTGCATGACCGGCTGCCGGCACGGCGCGAAGAACACCCTCAACGAGAACTACCTGTACCTCGCCGAGAAGGCCGGGGCGACCGTCCACGCGATGACCACCGTCGTCTCCGTCACCGACGACTCGCGCGGCGGGTACGCGGTCGCCACGCTGCCCACCGACAACCGGCGCAAGGGCAAGGGGCGGATCCTCACCGCCCGCCACGTCGTCCTCGCGGCCGGCACCTACGGCACGCAGACGCTGCTGCACCGGATGAAGGCGGGCGGGCAACTCCCGTACCTGTCCGAGCGGTTGGGGGAGCTGACCCGGACCAACTCCGAGGCGCTGGTGGGGGCGCAGACCGACGAGCGGCGCTACCGGAAGGTCACCGGGAACAGCCCCGACTTCACGCGCGGGGTCGCCATCACGTCGTCCGTGCATCCGGACGGCAACACGCACATCGAACCCGTGCGGTACGGCAAGGGGTCCAACGCGATGGGCGGGCTGTCCATCGTCCAAGTCCCTTACGCGGAAGGGTCGTCGAGGGTCGCCGGCTGGCTCGCGCACATCGCCCGGCACCCCTTGCTGCTGCTGCGGTCCCTGTCCAACCGGAAGTGGTCCGAGCGGACCATCATCGGGCTCGTCATGCAGTCGCTGGACAACTCCCTCACCACGTACCTGAAGCCGTCCGGTGTGGGCAAGGGGCTGCTGACCGCCCGTCAGGGGCACGGTGCCCCCAACCCCCAGCAGATCAAGGCCGCTTCACAGGCCGCGTCCGCGCTCGCCGCCGACATCAACGGGTTCGCCGGCTCCAACGTCGGGGAGCTGATGGGGACTCCGCTCACCGCGCACTTCCTCGGCGGATGCCCCATCGGGGACTCCCGGGAGACCGGCGTCATCGACCCCTACCACCGGCTCTACGGCCACCCCGGCATCTCCGTCGTCGACGGGGCCGCCGTCTCCGCGAACCTCGGCGTCAACCCCTCCCTGACGATCACCGCACAGGCCGAGCGCGCCATGGCGTACTGGCCGAACAAGGGCGAGCCCGACACCCGGCCCGCGCAGGGAGAGGCGTACGAGCGGCTGGCCGCCGTCGAGCCGAAGTCGCCGGCCGTGCCGGAAGAGGCGTTCGGGGCACTGCGGCTGCCGTTCCTGGGGATACCGGTAGTACCCCCCAAGGGGGACTGACAACACGAAGGGACCCGCGCCCCCCTCCGAGCGCAGGTCCCTCCGTAGTCCTCAGGTACGACGCGAGTTCTCAGGTACTACGCGTGGCTGCCGTCCGTCTTCCGGCGGCGCACGACGAAGATCGCGCCCGCACCGGCGACGACGGCGGCGCCGCCGACGAGGCCGATCATCGGGAGGGCGGAGGAGGAACCGGTCTCCGCGAGGCTCCCGGTGACCTCGACGTCGTTCAGGTTGACCGGCTTGGCGCCGCCCGTCTGGGGCTTGGCGTCGTTCGGCTTGCCGGGCTTCGAACCGGCGGCGAGGATCTGGAACTCGTAGAACGCGCCGTTCGGGTCGTTGCCGACCCAGCAGCTCTTGGCGTCCGAGTACGTCGCGAGACCGATGGCGAAGCCGAGGGAGTCGGGCACCTTGCCCGCGACCGAGAGGCGCAGCTTGTACGACGTGGACGAGCCCGCGCCGAGCGTGAGCGGGCTGAAGGTCGTCGCGTCACCGATGCCGTCCTCCAGAGTGACCCACTGGCCGCTGGACGGCTGGAAGACCTGGAGCGAGAGGGCCTCGGAGTAGTCCTCGTCGCCCTCCTCGTCCCCGGCGGCGACCAGGATGAACGGCTTGATGTTCTTGATCGTGTCCTTGCCGTCGTTGGCGACGTCGAAGGTGAAGTTGTGCCAGCCGCTGCCCGCGACGATCTTCTCCGGCAGGTTGGACAGACCGGTGCTCAGGCTCTCGCTGAGCGGGATCTCGTCCTCCTCGGACAGGGTCTCGCAGTAGTCGACCTCCGCCGGGGCCGACGCCGAGGAGCTGACCGACGTGCTCGCCGACGGCGTACCGGCCTGCGCCTTGGACGTGCTGTCGCTCGGCGTGCTCGACGACGAGGTGCTCGGCGACGCGCCGCTCTTGTCATCGCCGGTCGTGTCAACGGCCGCCGGAGCCGACGGCTCCTCGGACACCGACTCGCTGGCGGAGGCCGACGGCGACGGGGACGCGCTGCTGTCCTCCGCGAACGCGGACGGCGCGGACATCAGGGCCAGCGGGGACAGTGCGGCGGTCGCGGCGGCCACGGCTATGGCACGGCGGAGCTTCATGAGAAGACCTCGGGTTGTCAGGCACGGCGCACCCGGTTGGTGTGACGTGTCGGCGGAGACCTTCCGCGTTGGGGGGCGCGGGTGTGGCCCGTGTTACGGGAGGTTTGATCCGCGACCGATGGGAAAGGTTGCACGGTTTCTCACGGAGTTCTCATGTGTTCCCCGTCACGCGGTTTCGGTGTGGGCCGCATCACGTACGCTCTCTGCCGCGCAAACCTGTGCGAACACCGAGGGGGATGGCCACCGTGCCCGAGATATCCGACGACGACTGGGAGAAGTTCCTGCGCGAGAGCGCGGAGAACACGTCCGCCGAAGCACCGAAGGAACCGTCCGCGCGCGCCCGCATGGTCACCGCGCGCCTGCGCGAGCAGGAGGCCCGGGGCGAACTCCCCGAGGGCTGGCGCACCGGCCCCGCCTGGCGCGACACCGAGGCACGGGCGCGCAAGCGGCGCCGCCTGTGGACGTTCGTCGGCGTCCCCGTCGCCGCCGCGCTGGCCTTCGTGGCGATGAAGCCGTCGGTCATCCCCGGCGACCCCTTCGGTACGGGATCGACGGGCACCGACGTCGCCGCGACCCCCCTCCCGCCCGAGACCGCCGCCCCCAGCGGCGCCCCAGGAGCCGTCGACCCGGACGCCCCCACGCAGGCCCGCCCCTTCGCGGGCTCCCCGGCGCTCCAGTGGGCCGACGGCGCCGCCGGCATCGTCCCGCCCCCGGCGACAGCGGTGAAGGGCTTCACGAAAACGCAGGTCAAGGACCTGCTGGCGAAGACACGCGCCCTCCTCATCGACACCAACCTCGACCCGGCGACCCTGCGCGGCGCGCGCCCGGACGCCGCGTCGAAGCTGATCGACCCGCTCCAGAAGGACGTACACAGACTCCTCGGCCCGGCCCTGAGCAAGCCCGGCAAGAAGGACGATCCGCTGCTGCTGACCAGCCGGTTCGACCCCGCCGAGGTGCGGATCGCCGGGAACGTCGTCAAGACGCGCGGGCGGATGACCTTCGCCGGGGACAAGGACGGCTCGGTCGTCGTCCGCGCCGACTACACCTTCGTCTATCCCGTGGTCCGCGCGGGCACGCCCGCCGACGACAAGGACGCCGAGGCGACCCGGACCATCGTCCGCCGCCTCCTGGAGGTTCAGCTCTCCGATCCCGCGCGCTTCCAGGTGACCCCGGGGACGGTCTTCCTCGCCCAGAACCAGATGGAGAGCGGCAACTCCACGTGTGACGTGTACGACGGCTGGTTCCACCCCGAGTTCGTCGGCGACCGCTCGTCCGGGCCGGCGCCCTCGGGGCCCGAGGAGGACCCGTACGACCGGAGCAAGGAGCTGGACACGGGGACGCCGGGCGTGGAGGAGCCCTGCGGGACGGTCTCGCGCGTCTAGTCAGGAAAGAGAAGAAGGGCCCCGCGGGACGGAGCCGCAGGGCCCTTCTTTCGTCAGCACCGGCGTCAGGGCAGCGCCGGTGCCTCCCGGGAACGGCGCCGGGGGGTGCGCCGCTGTGGGTGGTGCGTGGGCCGGCCCGTCTCCCGCCGTACCGCATTGGTCTGGACCTCTGGCAGTGGGCGTTCCGGCTGCTCCGCTCGCCGTGCACAGCGATACGGGGTTTCGTGGGGGGACGTGAAGCTTGTACGCATCGTGCTGGATGAACGCGGTCCCCGCAACCGTTTGACCCAGCCCTTGTAGATTTTTGCACTTTCCGCCGGCCGGCCCCGAGCGTCCCCGGGGCCGGCCGTTTCTCTGGGATGACCGGGCCGCTGTCCCCTGCCGTCCGGTCATCTCGCTGGAGCGAGGTCCCACGACGCACGGCACGATCCGTACGTCTCATCGCTCCGACGAGCCACGCGTGGTTCTTCCGGGCCCGCGCCTGGCTGGCACGGACACCGGTACCAACGACGGATGCCGGGACCGGTCACGCGCCGTACGGGTGAGGGAGGGCCCGAACTCATCTGCGAGACACGGCAGATGCGCGGATACGGCGGATGCTCAGATCCGGCCCCGGCACAGCTCCAGCAGCGTCATCGCCAGCGTCGTCCCCGGCTTGCCCAGCGCCTCGCTGTAGTGGCCGATGACCTCCATCTCGCGGGAGAGGTTCACGCGCCGCCCGCCGGAGGTGATGCGGGCGTCCTGGATGACGGCGGAGACGGCGGCGCGCTCCTGGATGAGGCCGATGATGCGGTCGTCGAGGGCGTCGATGCGCTCGCGGGCGCCGGTGATCACGTCCGCGGCGTCGGTGGTCTTCGCGCCGGTGAGGTCGAGGGAGGTCATGCGGGGCTCCTTGGGGTTCGGTGTGCCCCGGAACGACAGGTCCCGGACGAGAAAACGGCAGGCGCCCCGGGCCTTGTCGGCCCGGGGCGCCTGGGAAGTCGCTCGGCTTTTCGCTCAAGCACGACCATGGCAGCCGGCGGGCCGGGTGCCATAGGTAAAGACGGTGAACGTCGTGGGCTTGAACATGCGGCCAGTATGCCACGGCCCCCGTCCCCCCGGCCCCCCTCCGGCAGCCCCGGTAGAATCGGCCCCACGCACCCCGCCCCTCCGCCGGAAGGCCCCCGTGTCATCAGCGACCCCAGCCGCCCCCGACACCGTCCTGGTCGTCGACTTCGGCGCGCAGTACGCCCAGCTCATCGCCCGCAGGGTCCGCGAGGCGCGGGTCTACAGCGAGATCGTGCCGAGCACCATGCCGGCCGCGGAGATGCTCGCGAAGAACCCGGCGGCGATCATCCTCTCCGGCGGCCCCTCGTCCGTGTACGAGGAGGGCGCCCCCCGCATCGACGGCGCGCTCTTCGAGGCAGGCGTCCCCGTCTTCGGCATGTGCTACGGCTTCCAGCTGATGGCGCAGGCCCTCGGCGGCACGGTCGACAACACGGGCGCGCGCGAGTACGGCCGTACCGACCTGCACGTCGCGAAGGTGTCGTCCACCCTCTTCGAGGGCACCCCGGCCGAGCAGGCCGTGTGGATGTCCCACGGCGACGCCTGCTCGGCGGCGCCCGAGGGCTTCGCGGTGACCGCGTCCACCGACGTCGTCCCCGTCGCCGCCTTCGAGAACGACGAGAAGCGGCTGTACGGCGTCCAGTACCACCCCGAGGTCATGCACTCCACGCACGGCCAGCAGGTCCTGGAGCACTTCCTCTACCGGGGTGCCGGGCTCAAGCCGGACTGGACCACTGGCAATGTCATCGAGGAGCAGGTCGCGGCGATCCGCGAGCAGGTCGGCGACAAGCGCGCCATCTGCGGGCTCTCCGGCGGCGTCGACTCCGCGGTCGCCGCGGCGCTCGTCGCGCGGGCCATCGGTGACCAGCTGACCTGCGTGTACGTCGACCACGGCCTGATGCGCAAGGGCGAGACCGAGCAGGTCGAGAAGGACTTCGTGGCCGCGACCGGCGTCAAGCTGGTCGTCGTCGACGCGGAGGAGCGGTTCCTCAGCGCCCTCGCCGGGGTCTCCGACCCCGAGGAGAAGCGGAAGATCATCGGGCGCGAGTTCATCCGCGTCTTCGAGCAGGCGCAGGCCGAGATCATCGCGGACGCGGGCCCGGCCGTCGAGTTCCTCGTGCAGGGCACGCTCTACCCGGACGTCGTCGAGTCCGGCGGCGGCACCGGCACCGCCAACATCAAGTCCCACCACAACGTCGGCGGCCTCCCCGAGGACCTGGAGTTCCAGCTCATCGAGCCGCTGCGCAAGCTGTTCAAGGACGAAGTCCGCATGGTCGGCCAGGAGTTGGGCCTGCCCGAGGAGATCGTCCAGCGCCAGCCCTTCCCCGGCCCCGGCCTCGGTATCCGCATCGTCGGTGAGGTCACCAAGGACCGCCTCGACCTCCTGCGCGAGGCCGACGCCATCGCCCGCGAGGAGCTGACCGCGGCCGGCCTCGACCGCGAGATCTGGCAGTGCCCGGTGGTGTTGTTGGCGGACGTCCGCTCGGTCGGCGTCCAGGGCGACGGCCGCACCTACGGCCACCCGATCGTCCTGCGCCCGGTCTCCTCCGAGGACGCGATGACGGCGGACTGGTCGCGGCTGCCGTACGACGTGCTGGCGCGCATCTCGACACGGATCACGAACGAGGTGCGGGACGTCAACCGGGTTGTGCTGGACGTGACTTCGAAGCCGCCGGGGACGATCGAGTGGGAGTAGTGGTCAGGTGCGCTTGATCGTGCGCACCGGCTTGCCGGGCTCCCAGAGCTGGACGACCAGGTAGGTCTCGTCCTCCACGAACGTCCTTGTGACGTCGGTGAGTTCGGTACGGAAGAGGTGGAACGGCTCCGGCGGTTCCACCTCTTTCATGTACGCCGCCTTCAGCGGGCCGTCCTCGACTTCCAGCGCCCGCCCGGAGATCCGTACGTCGCCCCCGCCCAGGCTCGTCCCCTCGCCGGGGTTCGCCTGGAGCGCGAACCTCGGATCCCGTTGCAGGTCGCGGGCCTTGAGGGAGCCGGTCATCATGCCGAGCCACAACTCGCCCTCGTGGAAGCGGACTTCGATGCCGCTGGTGCGCGGGGAGCCGTCCTTGCGGAGCGTCGCGAGGACATGGTGGGTGTGCTGCGCGAACCGTGCCTCGGCGGTCGCGGCGAGGTCGGGTTCGGCCGCGCGGAAGGCGGCCCAGTTCGTGGTCATGGGGTGAGTGTCCCGGCGTATCCCGACATCCTCTGTCGCCTTTCCCGCGCGGCCCTGCCCTTTTCCGCCTACCGGCGGTAACTTCCGGCCTGTAGCGCAGTCCCACCGCTGGAGGACCGATGTCCACGCCGCCTTCCCCGCTGCCCACCGACCGGCTCCGGTTCGCCATGCCGCCGGTGCACGAGACCCTGGAGGAGGAGCGGCGCCACCGCAAGGAACGGCTCGCGGGCGCCCTGCGGATCTTCGGGCGGCTCGGGTTCGAGGACGGGGTGTCGGGGCACATCACCGCGCGGGATCCGGAGTACGGCGACTGTTTCTGGGTGAACCCGTTCGGGATGCCGTTCAAGCACGTGACGGTGAGCGATCTCGTGCTGGCGAACTCCGAGGGGCAGGTCGTGGAGGGCGACTACCACGTCAACCAGGCGGCGTTCACCGTGCACGCGCAGGTGCACGCGGCGCGGCCGGACGTCGTCGCCGTCGCGCACTGCCACTCCGTGTACGGCAGGGCGCTCGCGGCGCTCGGGGAACTGCTCGATCCGATCACCCAGGAGAGCTGCGCCTTCTTCGAGGATCACGCGCTGTACGACGCGTACACGGGCGTGACCGTCGACGCGGAGGAAGGGCGGCGGATCGCCTCGGCGTTGGGGGCGCGGAAGGCTCTTGTCCTGCGCAACCACGGGCTGTTGACCGTGGGGGACTCCGTGGACGCCGCCGCCTGGTGGTTCCTGTCGATGGAGCGGTCGAGCCAGGTGCAGCTGACGGCGAGGGCCGCCGGGCGGCCGGTGCTGATCGAGAAGCGCCAAGCGACCGCCACGCGCGAGCAGTCGGGCGCGGACCTGGTCGCGTGGATCAACTACCAGCCGCTGTGGCAGGACATCAGCCGCGGCGAACCGGACCTGCTCAGCTAGCTCCCCCTTCTTCAGCCGGTGAATCCCCTCAGGACCACGGTCTTCGTCCGCGCGAACTCCTCGTCCGTGAGCACCCCGGCGCGGTGCAGCTCGCCCAACTCCCGCAGGCGGCGCAGGAGTACGTCGTGATGGTCGGTCGGCGGCGGGGGCAGGGCCGGGGAGTCCTCGCGCAGCGGGCGGGTGGACGGGTGCGGGAGGCGGGCGGTGACGGCCGTCGCGACCAGCGCGGTGAGCAGGTCGCGGCGGGTGTTGCCCCACAGGTCCAGGGTGTACGGGTCTTTCTCCGGCGGGAGTTTCGAGAAGACCGTGTCGCGCGTGACGAACCGTAAGAAGCCGTCGTCGTAACCGGAGTTGGGCATCCACTCGACCCGGACGACGTCCCCGACGCCGATCACGCGCGGGCCCGTCGCCCGCTTCACCCGGTCCGAGGTGTCCGCCCAGTCGATGCGGACGCGGGTGCCGTCGAAGGAGACCGTGCCGTCCGAGGAGCGGACCGAGACCGGGACCGGCGGTCCCGGCAGGAGGTAGCCGGCCGTGGGGTCCTTCGGGATCTGGTCCAGGAGCAGGGCGTTGCGGATCTCCTCGGCGACGAACTCGGCGGTCCCGGCGCTGTCGGGGTCGACCGACAGGCGGTAGGGGTCGGCGGGTTCGGGGAGCCGGCCGCCGGTCGCCTGGAGGAGCGGGTCGGCGCCCTCGCGCAGCCGGATGCGCAACCGGCCGCGCCTGCGCTCCGGTTCGTAGACGACGCCGGCGACCGCCTCCAGCGGGAGCGCGACCTCGCCGTAGGTCTGCCGGAACAGGGGGACGCTGCGGTGCAGGCCGGGGGTGATCCTGACCGTCGTACCGTCGAAGGCCCAGGTCCCGTCGCGCTGGCTGATCTCGGCCATGGGGGAATTGTCCCAGGGGGGTCAACAGGGCTTCTGCGGACGTTCGGTGCTCGGTTCGTCCCGGTCGTCGGGCGGGTCAGCGGGCAAGGGTCCCGGTAGGGCACAATTCGCTCTCGTCGCACGGGAGTTGTCCGGGGTGTCCGGTCTTCTGGCGAGGGTGCACTCTGGTCGCGGGAAGGCGGTCGTCGGGCGTGGCGGTGCGGGAAGCTGGGCAGCGGGCCGGGGTCGACGCCGGGGGCGCGCACACGGGCGGATGCACGTGCGGGGGCTGCCCGCACGGGGCCCGGGAAGGACATCGGCGGGCCGTCGCCGCGTTCCTCGTGCGGCGGGACTCCTTCGCGGCCGGCGAGGGCGTGCCGGCCGCCGTGGCGCACTCCGCGTTCGCCTCCCGGCAGTGGGTGTCCGAGGAGCTGACCCAGTCCGCCGGGGACGTCGCCGAGCGGGGCCGGGCCGAGGGGGACGCCTGGCTCGCCGGGCTGTGGCGGTGGACCCTCGGCGCGGTGTGGGCGGGCGTGATCGTGCTGCTGCTCGTGCAGGCGCTCACGGCGGTCGGCGCGGGCTGGAGCAGCGCGCGGACGGCCGGGCTGCTCGCGGCGGCCGTCGTGGGGTGCGCGCTCAGTGCCGCCGCCTGGTTCCACCGGGCCCGCGGCGGGGCGCTCGCGCCGGTCATCGGCGAGGACAACCGGCTCTCCACCTCCCGTGTGATCGCCGGGAGTTGGGTGCTGGTCGTCGCCTACGCGGTGCTCGTCATCGTCGGGGAGCTGGCCGCCGCGTCCGGGCCCGCCGAGCGGGACGCGCTGATCGACGGGCTCGAACTCGCGCGGGGCGCGGGTGTGGTGACCGTCCTCGCCGTGGTCTGCGCGATTGCCGTACTGGTCAGGCGAGTTGTGGGTGTGCGGGTGCTGGCGCAGCGGCTGCAGAAGGTGCGGGCGCACCGGCCCCGGGCCGCCGACCTGCTGACCGACGACTCCGGGCGGGGGGCGTTCGCCGACATCCAGTACGTCGTGATCAGCGGGGTCGCCCTCGTGTTCACCTGTGTGCGGCTCGCCCGGCGGCCCGATCAACTCCCCGATCTGCCCTGGGGGTTGGCGCTGGTCGTGCTCGTGTCGGCGGGGACCTACCTGGCCGGGAAGTACGCCGAGGGCGGGCGGCCGGTGATCCTGTCCGTCGTCCGCTCCCGTGAGGCCGGTGACCTCGACGGGCCGATCCGGACCGGGGACGACATCGAGATCCGGGGCGCCGGGTTCGTACCGCCCGGCGCGCAGGGGGCCGACCGGCTCGCCCGGATGGTCGTCCGCATCGGGGCCGTGCATGTGCACGTGCCGCTGGTGCCGGTCGTCGGCGGGTTCAGCAACCCGACCGACGCGGTGCTGACCGTGCCGGTGCCCGCGGAGGTGGAACCCGGGCGGGTGGAGGTCCAGGTCGTGACCGCCGCCGGGGTGGAGACCGGACGGTACGCGATCGACGTCGCCGAGTAGCGCCGCGCTGTCGCTTTCCTGTCAGTCGCGGCGCACGGTGAGCCACGGGCACCCCGCGTCCGTATCGTCTGGTGAGGGGTTCACGGTGTGGTGGACGAGAGGCGGCGGACTGCTATGGCACACGGGATGCGGACGGATACCTACCCTTCCTCGGTCGGTGGGGGCGGCGGGCAGGGCTGGCGTGACCTGGCGACGCGGTACGCGCTCGTACCGCTGCGGATCTTCCTCGGCGTGACCTTCGTCTACGCCGGGATCGACAAGCTCACCGACAGCGCGTTCATGAAGGACTCCGGCGCCGGGTCCCTCGGCGACACCATGCGCGCCGTGCGCGACTCCTCGGCGATCCCCGCGCTGGTCGACCTGGCGCTGAAGAGCCCCGTCGGGTTCGGGTACGCCATCGCCCTCGGTGAACTCGCCGTCGGGCTCGGCGCGTTGCTCGGCCTGCTGACCCGGATCGCGGCCCTCGGCGGGCTGCTCATCTCGCTCAGCCTGTGGCTGACGGTGAGCTGGGCCTCGGACCCGTACTACTACGGCAACGACCTGCCGTACATGATGGCCTGGCTGCCGCTCGTGCTGGCCGGGGCGTCGGTGCTGTCGGTGGACGCGCTGCTCAAGGAACGGCGCCGCAACACCCTCTAAGGAGCCGGTTCCGCGGGAGCGCCGGGCCGGCGCGACGCCCGGCGCTTGCGGACCGTACGGGCCGTCGCGCCCGCCGCGCCCGCCAGGGCCAGGCCGAACATGACGATCGGGAACATCGCGAACCACGGCGTCTCCCACAGGCCGCCCGCGTCGCCCGCGTAGACCGCGCCCGCGAGGGCGAAGACGAGGCCCGCCAGCAGGCGGCCGGGGCGGAACTCATGACGCGGCACGGGCCACCTCCAGCTGGCCGAGGCCCACATGGACGTCGAGGTCCAGGGTGCCGGCCGGGGTCGTCCCGGCGGGCGGTGCGAGGGTGACCTCCTGGTGGCGGCCCGGTTCCACGTCCACGTCCTTCTCGTCGTCGCCCGGCAGCTGGATGTCGCCGAGCCCCACCTCGGCGCTGAGCCGCACGGTCACCCCGGCGGGGACGACCACCCGCAGCTTGCCCACCCCCACACTGACCTCCGTACCGGCCGTCGCGCCCTTCGGGAGGGCCAGGGCCGTCAGATCGAGGGTGCCCTTGCCCGTGCCCAGATCGTAGGAGCCGCGGAGCTGGGCCGCGGTGGCCGGACTCCAGGTCGTGTCCAGCCACTGCGTGGTGATGTTCTTCGGTACGGCCGTCGTCGCGGCCAGCAGCGCCGCCGTGACCAGGGCCAGGAAGAAGGAGCCAGCGCCCGTACGGCCCAGGAACGAACTCACGGCGATCCCGAGGCCCAGCACGATCAGCGCGGCCGCCAGACCCGCCTGGAGGCTCGTGCCCAGGGGGTGGTCGTCCCAGGTGGCGCTGGTCGTCACGAAGGCGGCCACCAGCGCGAGGAGGAAGAGCCGGCCGCCGATCCAGCGGGGGCCGTGCGGGCCGTGCCGGCCGCGGTGGTCGTGGCCGGCCGGGCGCGGGCGGTGGTGCAGGGTGCGGTGCAGGGAGTGGAGGCCGTGCCAGGAGAAGCCGGGCGCCGGGATGGCGTCGGCGGGCTCGCTGGGCCCCCACAGGTAGCCCGTGCCCCCGGAGTGCGTGCCGTCCTTCACGATCGGGTCGCGCCACCAGGACGGCAGCGTCGCCGTGATCGGCGGGGCCTGCGGCTCCGGCGGGGCGTCGGCGGCGGCCTGCGCGGTCAGGGGGGCCGGGTCGGAGGTGTCGCGGTGGCGCGACCAGTAGCCCGCGCCCGCGAGGAGCAGCGACAGGACGGTGGCGAAGGTGAGGACGCCGCCGTTGCGCAGCATGGACAGGAAGATGCCGCAGCCGACCAGCGCGAACAGCACGGCGGCGAGCGCCTGCCCGTCGACGCGGCCGGTCAGCAGCCGGCGTACCTCGTTCTCGCCGTCGTCCGCGTACGGGACGAAGAGCCACGCGAAGCCGTAGAAGATCAGGCCGATGCCGCCCGTCGCGGAGAGCACGGCGAGGGTGACGCGGAAGATCACCGGGTCCATGTCGCACTGCCGGCCGAGGCCCGCGCAGACACCGGCGATCAGCTTGTGGTCACGGTCGCGGCGGAAGGCGAGGGGGGCGGGGGGTTCGGGCTTGTCCGCGGTCGCGGTGGCGGCCGAGGGCCCTACGGCGCCGGCGGGCGCCGCTGCTTCGGCCGGACCGGCGGCTCCTCCCGGCCCTCCCGGTCCCGGTGCCGTCGTATCCCCCTGCCGCCCCGCGTCCGTGTCCGCGTGCGCGCCAGGGGTTCCCGACGGGCCGTTCGGCTCGTCCGGCGCGGGGGGCGCGAGGGGATCGTGATCTGCCATGTCCCCATGGTGGCGGTTCGGGGGGTGGCCGGGGAGTCGGGGCGACCCTGGTCGGACCCTGATATCGGCCCTGAGGCGGGGCCGGGGGCGCGGGGCGGGCCGGGCGGCGGGGCCGGGGTGTGCGGGGCGGCGGGATCGGTCGAGGCTCGGGGCGGGCGGGCTGCGGGATCAGGGGAGTCTCGGGGGCGAACCCTGATGTCAGGGGCAGGGCTTCCGTGTGACCATCGTCGGTATGCCGGACGTCGCGACCGCACCCCTCGTCGAACCGCGGCCCCTGCGCAAGCTCTACCGCAGCGGTGACGGCCGCTGGCTCGGCGGAGTCGCGCGAGGGCTCGCCGGACACCTCGGGCTGCCCGTGGTCTGGCTGCGGCTCATGTTCGTGGGCCTGTTCATGGCGGACGGCCTCGGCGCGCTCCTGTACGCCGCGTTCTGGTTCTTCGTACCCCTCGGCGTCGGCGGCGTCGGCGGCCAGCGCCCGCCGTCGATCGTGACGACGGAGACCGCGCCGGACGGCCGCCGCAGACTCGTCGCCCGCAAGCCCGACCGGGGCCAGATCCTCGCGCTGCTCCTCATGGTCGTCGTGACCATGGTGTTCGTCGGCAGTGTCGACGTCGGCAGCGGCGCCCGCGTCTACTTCCTGCCGCTGGTGCTGGTCGGCGCGGGGGTCGCCCTGGTCTGGCGGCAGGCGGACAACGCCCGCCGGGCCCGCTGGGTCGAGGTCGGCCGGCGCCGGCGCACCCTGACGCTGGTGCGCACCCTGGGCGGCGTCCTCCTCGTCGCCGCGGGCGTCTCCGGCGTCTTCGTCCTCCAGGGCTCGGCCGCGCACCTCGGCTCGGTCCTCCAGGCCGCGCTGGCCGTCCTCGTCGGCATCACCCTCCTCGCGGGGCCCTACCTCGTCCGGATGACGCAGGACCTCTCCGAGGAACGGCTGATGCGCATCCGAGCACAGGAGCGTGCCGAGGTCGCCGCGCACGTCCACGACTCCGTCCTGCACACCCTCACCCTGATCCAGCGGCACGCCGAGAACCCCGCCGAGGTCCGCCGCCTCGCCCGCGCGCAGGAACGCGACCTGCGCACCTGGCTGTACAAACCCGAGGGCACCGGCAAGGACGAGGCCGACGAACCGACCACGGTCGCCGACGCGGTCCGCCGCAGCGCCGCCGAGGTCGAGGACAAGCACGGCGTCCCCATCGAGGTCGTCGTGGTCGGCGACTGCGACCTCGACGAGCGGACGTCCGCACAGATGCAGGCCGCGCGTGAGGCGATGGTCAACGCCGCCAAGTACGGTGGCGAGGGCGGGGCCGTCCAGGTCTACGCCGAGGTCGAGGGGCGGACCGTCTTCGTGTCCGTCCGCGACCGGGGCCCGGGCTTCGACCCCGACACGATCCCCGCCGACCGCATGGGCGTGCGGGAGTCGATCATCGGGCGCATGGAGCGCAACGGCGGCACGGCCCGGCTGCGGGCCGTACCCGACGGGGGCACCGAAGTCGAGCTGGAGATGGAGAGGGCGGAGAAGACGTGACGAGCGAAGAGACGGGTCCCGAGCGCCGGGTACGGGTGGTCCTCGTCGACGACCACCGGATGTTCCGTACGGGCGTCCAGGCCGAGATCGGCCGCACCGACGAGACCGGCGTCGAGGTCGTCGGGGAGGCCGCGGACGTCGACCAGGCCGTCACCGTCATCACGGCGACCCGGCCCGAGGTCGTCCTCCTGGACGTCCACCTCCCCGGGGGCGGCGGCGTCGAGGTCCTGCGCCGCTGCGCCGACCTGGCGTCCGACCCGGAGCGTCCGGTGCGGTTCCTCGCGCTGTCCGTGTCCGACGCCGCCGAGGACGTCATCGGCGTGATCCGGGGCGGTGCGCGCGGGTACGTCACGAAGAACATCAACGGCACGGATCTGGTCGCCTCCGTCTTCCGTGTCCAGGAGGGCGACGCCGTCTTCTCGCCCCGCCTCGCCGGGTTCGTCCTCGACGCGTTCGCCTCCACCGACGCGCCGCCCGTCGACGAGGACCTCGACCGGCTCACCCAACGCGAGCGCGAGGTACTGCGGTTGATCGCGCGAGGGTACGCGTACAAGGAGATCGCCAAGCAGCTGTTCATCTCCGTGAAGACGGTCGAGTCCCATGTCTCGGCGGTGCTGCGGAAGTTGCAGCTCTCCAACCGGCACGAGCTGACCCGGTGGGCGACGGCTCGCCGACTGGTGTGATGTGTACGGGACTTCACACCACCCGTGTCGCCCCCGCGAACGGCATCTCGTCGATCGGGGCGATCCGTACGGGACTTGACGGGTTCGGGGCGTGGATCATCTGCCCGTCGCCGATGTACAGACCCACGTGACTGATGCCGGAGTAGAAGAACACCAGGTCGCCCGGGAGGAGTTGGGACCGGGAGACGCGCTGCCCCGCGCCGATCTGGGCGTACGTCGTGCGGGGGAGCGAGAGGCCCGCCGAGCGGTACGCCGCCTGGATCAGGCCGGAGCAGTCGAAGGCGTCGGGTCCTGTGGCGCCCCAGACGTAGGGGCTGCCGAGCTTGGCGTAGGCGTACGAGATGGCGGCGCCCGCACGGGAGTTGGGGGCCTGCGCCGGGGCTGCCGGTAGAGCGGCGCGGGTGCTTCGGGAGGCGCGGGCCGGTGTGGTTCCCGTGACCTGTTGCCTTTCCCGCTCGGAGAGTTGGGCGAGCAGCCGCCGCGCCGAGCCCAGCTTCTCCGTCACCGTCTCCTTGTGGCCACGGAGTTCGGCCCGGCGGGCCGCGAGCGACGCCAGCTCGACGCGCGCCGCGCCGCGCAGCCGTTCGACCTCGGCGAGCCGGCGCCGTACCCGGGAGACCGCCGCGGACTGACGGTCCCCCGCGCGTTCCGCGAAGGCGGCGCCGTCGAGGTAGCGGTCCGGGTCGCCGGAGAGGGCGAGGCGTACGGCGGGGTCGAGGCCGCCGGCGCGGTACTGGGCGGCGGCGAGCGAACCCAGCTTGTCGCGCTCGGAGTTGAGGTCGGCCTCCTGGCGTGCGGCCTCGTCCCGCAGGGAGTTGAGGCGGCGCTGTGCCGTGTCCGCCTTCTCCCGGGCGCCGTTGTACTGCTCGGTGGCCACCTCGGCCTCCCGGTACAGCCGGTCCACCTTCGCCTTCACCTGGGCCGCCGTCGGCGCCGGCGCGGCCTGGCCGGTCCCGTCGAAGGCCGTCGCGGTCGCCGCGCCCGCGAGGGCGAGGGTCGCCGCGGTACGGGCGGTGTGCGCGACGTTCGCGCGCTGACGGGGTTTGCGGTGCGCTGCCACTGCGTCCTCTCGTACGGGGGGAGCCGCACGTCCGGCGACGCCCCGCACAGGGGGAGCGCGACGCCGCCGGACCTTCTCGGCGGTGGTGTCCGACTGCCGCCCCTGGCCCGGGCGGCGGTGGGGAGCCGGGCACCCAGGGCCTGTCTGACAACTCCCGCCTGCCGGGCGACGCCCGGCCCGCCCTCCGGGCGGACGACGGGAGTTGTCAGACAGGCCCTGAGCCAGGACGTTAGGCCGTGCTGTGACGTTTAGGTAACGCGTTGTGCGGAAGTTGCTCCAGAGAGTTGTCGGGTGACCGTATGTGCGTACTGATCCTGCCTTCGGGGGCGGGGCGTGGCGCGGGGTTGACCGAGTGCGGGGAAGCGGCCCGGCGGGGCGGGGGCGGCTGCTACGGGGCCGGGGGCGGCTGGTTAGGCTCCGGGCTCATGGACGTACTCATCCATTTCTTCGTCGGCCTGCACATCATCGGGATCGCCGCGCTGCTCGGCGGGTTCCTCACGCAGCTGAAGGCGATGGGGCAGGGCACCGCCCGCTTCGTCCCCGGGATGCTGCACGGGGCCGGGACGATGCTGGTCACCGGGGTGATCCTGGTCGGGCTGAACCAGGCCGACGACCAGCAGGTCGACAATGTCAAGATCGGTGTGAAACTGGCGCTGCTGGTCGTCATTCTCGGACTGACCTATGTGAAGAGGGACGACGAGAAGGTCGAGAAGCCCCTTTTCGGGCTCGTCGGTCTGCTGACCGTCGTCAATATCTTCATCGCGGTGCTCTGGACCTGAGTTTCCGTTCGCTCCGTCCCGCCCGGCTGTTTACACGTGTTCAGGCCGGGCGCACCACGCTGTGGATCTCCGACGTTCCCGCGAAGTGGATGGATTCCTCGCAGATGTACGCGCCGGGGCGCGGGGCGTGGATCATCCGGCCCTCGCCGATGTAGATGCCGACGTGGGTGATCGCGTCGTGGAAGAAGATCAGGTCGCCGGGGCGGGCGTCCGGCAGGCGGATCGGTTTGCCCGCGGTGACCTGGCCGAACGCGGTGCGGGGCAGGGCCACTCCGGCGGATTTCCAGGCGGTCTGGGTGAGGCCGGGGCCGTCGAAGGAGCCGGGGCCCGCGGCGCCGAGGACGACCGGTTTGCCGAGCTGTTCACGGGCGAAGGCCAGCGCTCGTTCCGCCTCCGCGGAGACCGGGGTGGAATCCGCCGGGCGGGGGGTGGCTTTCTGCTGGCCCGCCGTGTGGAAGGAGAGGAGGGCTTGGGCCTTGCTCAGCTTTCCCTGGACGACGGATTTGGCGTCCTGGAGGTCGATCTCCGAGGCGTCGGATTCGGGAGCGGCGATTCCGGAGACGGCTGTCTCGGCTCGGCCCATTTCAGCGCCGCCCATTTCGACGCCGGCTCTTTCGGTGCCGGTCATCTCGGGGTCCGTCAGGAGGGCCGCCGGCAGGGGGAGCTCCGGGAACGACGGGTGGCTCTGCGGGAGTTCGTCGTACCAGTCCGGGATGCGGTCGGCGCTTCTCGGCGCGGCCTCGTGCCCCTCCGGCGCGGCCGGGAAACTCTCCGGCTCGGCCGTGAAGTCGTAGGTGTGGTCCTGGCCGGGGGAGACCGACGGCGGGAACGCCGGGAGTGGCGGCAGTGCGGGCGGCGGCGGAAGCAGGGGCTGCTCCTGCGCGCGGTAGCGGGCCGCCGTGTCGAGGAAGGTCTTGGCCCGCTTGGTCTCCTTCTCCTTGGCGGCCGCGTCCTTCTTCGATCCCGACTGGCTGCTGTAGAAGGCGTCGAGTTTGGCCTCGACGTCCTCCAGGGTAGGTCTGCCGTTGTCGGCGGGGTTCGGGGTGGCCTCGGCGGGCTGGGAGAACATCGCCATGGACGCGGCGGCGGCCGTGGCGAGGGCGGGGCCGCTGATGCCTGACGCGCGCATGCCCGTCCAGGGGAGCCTGCGTTGTGACGCCAAAGGAGGCGACTCCTTCCTGCTACTGCCTACCGGGTCAGCGGTGGGGGTCCCCCCAGGCTTTCGGCACTGGGGGAGGGTTCGGGCGGGGGTTGCTGCTGCGGAAGGCTGCCCTACGGCCTTCCCCGGCGGAGGTCGGCCGATTCACCCCAGGTCTCGGTGGGTCCCCGGCTCCGGCTGCCTCGCGCACGGGGGCGGGCCGGACTCGGCGGAGGCCGCGCGGCCCGGCGACGTTCGCCGGTGGGGGACAGGCGGCCTTGACCGGCACGGTAGCCAACTCGTGTGGCTTCTGTGAAGGTTGGCGGGCGATTTGCCCGATACGTTTTTGTGACCTGTGTCGAAGTCCACGCAGGTCATCACGGGTTGTGATAGGGGCGATCCGGAAGGTGAGCGTGGGGATTCCGGGGGACCGGGCCCGGCTGTCAGTGGCGCCCTCTAGACTCGGAGAGCGATGAGCAGCCTCTTTGACGACAGCTTCCTGGCGGACCTCCAGGCCCCGCGCGGGCACGCCGAGGAACCCCCTCCGCCGCCCGAGGACGAGCAGAGCCCGGAGTCGATCCCGGACGACTTGTTCGGCGGGAAGTTCGACCTGCCGCCGGACCGCGACGCCCACTACCGGGGCGGTGCCCCCCGCCCGGTGCTGGACCCGGCGGCGCTCGTCGACGGGCTGAACGACAACCAGCGCGCGGCGGTGATCCACGCCGGCTCGCCCCTGCTCATCGTCGCCGGCGCCGGTTCCGGCAAGACCCGCGTACTGACCCACCGCATCGCGTACCTGCTGGCCGAGCGGAACGTCCACCCGGGCCAGATCCTCGCGATCACCTTCACCAACAAGGCCGCCGGCGAGATGAAGGAGCGCGTGGAGCAGCTCGTCGGCCCGCGCGCGAACGCGATGTGGGTCATGACGTTCCACAGCGCGTGCGTGCGGATCCTGCGCCGCGAGTCCAAGCGGCTCGGCTTCACCTCGTCGTTCTCGATCTACGACGCCGCCGACTCCAAGCGGCTGATGGCCCTGGTCTGCCGGGATCTCGACCTCGACCCGAAGCGGTTCCCGCCGAAGTCGTTCAGCGCGAAGATCAGCAACCTGAAGAACGAGCTGATCGACGAGGAGGACTTCGCCGCGCAGGCGAGCGACGGTTTCGAGAAGACCCTTGCCCAGGCGTACGCGCTCTACCAGTCGCGCCTGCGCGAGGCCAACGCCCTCGACTTCGACGACCTGATCATGACGACCGTCAACCTGCTGCGGGCGTTCCCGGATGTCGCCGAGCACTACCGGCGGCGCTTCCGGCACGTGATGGTCGACGAGTACCAGGACACGAACCACGCGCAGTACGCGCTCGTACGCGAACTCGTGGGCAGCGAGCCGCTCGTGGGCGAGGCCGCCGACGTGCCGCCCGCCGAACTCTGCGTCGTCGGTGACGCCGACCAGTCCATCTACGCCTTCCGCGGCGCGACGATCCGCAACATCCTCCAGTTCGAGGAGGACTACCCGGACGCGACGACGATCCTGCTGGAGCAGAACTACCGCTCCACGCAGACGATCCTGAGCGCCGCCAACGCGGTCATCGAGCGCAACGAGTCCCGCAGGCCCAAGAACCTGTGGACCAACGCCGGTGACGGCGCCCGCATCACGGGCTACGTCGCCGACACCGAGCACGACGAGGCGCAGTTCGTCGCCGAGGAGATAGACCGCCTCACCGACGCGGGCGAGGCCAAGGCCGGGGACGTCGCGGTCTTCTACCGCACCAACGCCCAGTCCCGGGTCTTCGAAGAGGTCTTCATCCGCGTCGGCCTGCCCTACAAGGTCGTCGGCGGCGTCCGCTTCTACGAGCGCAAGGAGGTCAGGGACGTCCTGGCCTACCTCCGCGTCCTCGCCAACCCCGAGGACTCCGTCCCCCTGCGCCGGATCCTCAACGTCCCCAAGCGCGGCATCGGCGAGCGCGCCGAGGCGATGATCGACGCCCTCTCGCAGCGCGAGAAGATCAGCTTCCCGCAGGCGCTCAAGCGCGTCGACGAGGCGTACGGCATGGCCGCGCGCTCCGCGAACGCCGTCAAGCGGTTCAACGAGCTGATGGACGACCTCCGTACGGTCGTCGAGTCCGGCGCCGGACCCGCCACGGTCCTGGAGGCCATACTCGAACGCACCGGCTACCTCGCCGAGCTGCAGAACTCCACCGACCCCCAGGACGAGACCCGCATCGAGAACCTCCAGGAACTCGCCTCCGTGGCCCTGGAGTTCGAGCAGGAGAGCGTGTCGTCGTCGGAGGGGGAGAGCGAGACCCCGGCAGGGCTCGCCGCGTTCCTGGAGCGCGTCGCGCTCGTCGCCGACTCCGACCAGATCCCCGACGAGGGCGAGGACGGTTCGGGCGTCATCACGCTGATGACCCTGCACACCGCCAAGGGGCTGGAGTTCCCCGTCGTCTTCCTCACCGGCATGGAGGACGGGGTCTTCCCGCACATGCGCGCCCTCGGCCAGGTCAAGGAGCTGGAGGAGGAACGGCGGCTCGCGTACGTCGGGATCACGCGCGCGCGGGAACGGCTGTATCTGACGCGGTCCACGCTGCGCAGTGCGTGGGGACAGCCCTCGTACAACCCTCCCTCGCGGTTCCTGGAGGAGATTCCGGGGACGCACGTCGACTGGAAGCGGACGGGGGCGCCGGCCGCGCCGCCCATGTCGTCCGTCGCGTCGTCACTGTCGTCGTCCCGTGCCTCCCGGTCATCGGCGCAGGGTGCTTCCGGGTTCGCCACGCGGCGGGGGGCCGAGGAGAAGCCCGCTATCGCGCTGGCCGTCGGGGACCGGGTGACGCACGACCAGTTCGGGCTGGGGACCGTCGTGGGGGTCGCGGGCGCGGGGGCGAAGGCCGAGGCGACCATCGACTTCGGTGAGGGGAAGCCGAAGCGGCTGCTGCTGCGGTACGCGCCGGTCGAGAAGCTCTGAGGCGTGGCGGAGAGGTTCTGAACAGGGACGGGTTCTGAACGGGGAGACGTTCTGAACGGGGACGGGCCCTCACCTTCCTGGTGAGGGCCCGCTTCGTTTGTCGAGCGCTGCTTACGTCGGGTCCAGCCCGTGGCTGCGCAGCCACGACAGCGGGTCGATCGACGAGCCGCCGTTCGGGCGGACCTCGAAGTGCAGGTGCGGGCCCGTGGAGTTGCCGGAGTTGCCGGAGTACGCGATCGGCTCGCCCGCCTTGACCGTCGTACCCGACGCGACGCGGTAGCTGGAGAGGTGGCAGTACCAGGTCTCCGTGCCGTCCTTCGCGGTCAGGATCACCATGTTGCCGTAGGCGCTGTTCCACTGGGTGCGGACCGTGCCGTCGGTCGCGGCCATGACCGTCGTGCCGTAGGCGACGGGGAAGTCGATGCCGGTGTGCATGGACATCCAGTTGATGCCGGACTGGCCGTAGTAGGCGCTCAGGCCGTGCTGGGCCACCGGCAGCGCGTACTTGGGGCGCAGCCGCTCCAGACGGGCCGCCTCCGCCGCCGCCTTCTTCTTCTCGGCCTCCTGCTGTGCCTTGAGGTCGATGCGCTCCTGCGTGCGGCTCGCGCGGTCGGCGAACGCGTCGGCCTCCGCGCTCAGGCTCGCGAGCTGGGTGTCCAGCTTGTTGTTCGCGGCGGACGGCTTGACCGACTTCGTCTCCGCCGCGGACGCCGTCGTCTCCTTGGCGTCGTCGCTGAACGTGCCGACCGAGGCCGCGGCGATACCGGCGACGCTCATCACGCACGCCGAGGGGACGGCGACGGTCAGCAGCGCGGAGCGCTTCGCGGGGGGCTTGCGGCGGGCCGCGCGGTTCGCCGCGCGGCCGCCGGGGCGGGGGGCGGTGGGGTGCGGGAGGGCGCCGGGGTGAGCGGCGTCCGGGTGCGCGGCGTCGTAGTGCGGGGTCGTCTCTTCCTGGTCGTCCAGGAGGACGGGCAGCTCGCCGGTCTCGGTGAACTGTGCCGCCTCGAACGTCGTCGTCGGCTGCTGGTCGAAGGGGAGGTCGTGCTCGGGGAGGTCGTACGCGGCGCCGCTTGTGTCGTGAACGTCCGGCGTGCTCGCGGAGTTCCACTCCGTCGCGTCGTACGCGCCCGTGTCGAAACTCTGCGTTCCCCATTCCCACTGCTGGGTCTGGTCGGCGGTCCCGCCCGTCTGTTCAGGGGGGAGCCAGGTACGCGCGTCCCACTGGCCGGTGCCGTCCTCGGGCGCCGGGCCCTGCGCGGGGATCGCGGACAGCTGCTGGTAGTCGGCCTGCCAGCCCGTCGTGTCGTACGCGCCCGTGTCGTAGGCGGCGTGGTGCTGGGCCGCGTACGGGTCGTAGTTCAGGTTCTGGTGACTGCCCGTCTGGTCGGCCGTGGTCTGCCACGCGCCGGTGTCGTAACCGCCGGTCGCGTAGGTGCCGGTGTCGTAGCCGCTGTAGGTGACGTCGTCGTACGGGGCCTCCTGGGTGCCGTACGACGCCGAGTGCGCCGGGTCGGCGTCGGAAGCCGGGGCCGGGGTGGTCAGGGTCCCCGACGGGTGACGATCGTTCACCAACTTCTCTTTCGCCTCGACAACAGGGGCTGCCAGAGCAGTGCGGTGACTGTACCCGGCGGTACGCGGGCACGACAATCTTCGTCAGGTTTCGCCCTTGCGGGAAACGGGCATTCGGCCGTGTTTCGGGGGACGGCGGGCGCGGGTTTGGGGATGTGTTCGAAGGGTGTTCGAGGTGGGGTGCGGTTTCGGGGGTGGTGTTCGGGGTGTCTCAGGCGACCGTCAGGCCGGTTTGGCGTGTGCCGGACGCCGGGTTCGGGAGGTCCTTCGAGAGGTCCTTCGGGAGGTCCGTGTCCAGTGCCTCGCGTATGCCCGCCGCCACCGCCGGGTGCACCGGGAGGGCGAGGTGGCCGATGCCGGTGACCCGTACGTTCTCGGCCCGCAGGTCCGGGTGGTCGACACACGCCGTCTCCGGCGGGTCCATCACCTGGTCCATGTCGCTCCAGAAACTCACGAAACGCGTCCGGCAGCCCGGCGCGGGGCGCTCCAGCTCCGCCATGACCGGTGAGCCGGGGCGCATCTGGCGCACGATCGGGTGCGCGTTCGCCAGCGGGACCGCGCGCGTGCCCCCGTGCGGGGTGCCGAGCGTGACCAGCGTGCGGACGCGGGTGTCGCCGCCGAGGCGCTGCACGTAGTAACGGGCGATCAGGCCGCCGAGGCTGTGCCCGACCACGTCCACCTGACGGCTGCCCGTGCGCTCGCACACGTCCTCTATGTGCCGGGCCAGCAGCTCCGCCGCCGTACGGATGTCGCAGGTCAGGGGGGAGTAGTTGAGCGAGGTGAGCGGGCGGGTGCCGTGCTGTGCGAGGGCCCGGCGCAGGAGGACGAAGACCGAGCGGTTGTCGATGAAGCCGTGCAGGAGGACCACCGGGGGGCGGGGGGTGGCCGGGAGTCGGGGGGCCTGGTCGTCCGGGGTGTCGGGGGCGGGGCTCGGGCGCTCCTGGGTGATGCCGGTGGGGTAGAGGAGGAGGTGACCGGCGAGGATCGCGAGCTCCAGGGCCGTCGCTTTCAGCAGGGCCGTGGAGAGGGTGGTCAGGCAGGCGGGGACCAGGCGTTTGAGGGGGTGCGGGAGGGGGAGGGGTGCGGCTTCGGCCGGTGGCAGGGGGTCGGTGTGCGCCGGGAGGCGGGCCCCGGGCGCCTGGTCCTGGGGCGTCGTGGTCTCTGCGGTGGGTGTCATGGCCGGCCTCCTCCTGTCGGCGCACGGGAGGAGCGGCTCTGTTCCCCCGTGTGCCCTCGTGGGAGGCCGGGCGGAGGGGGTCGGTGAGGCGGTGGGGGCGGTGCGGAGGGGTGGCCGGGCGGCGCGGTCCTCGGTGCCGGGTGCGCGGTCCCGGTCGCCTGTGGTGCTCGGCGTCCGTGGTGCCGTCGCCCTGGCCGTCCGTGGTGTGTGAACGGTGTGTGAGTAGTGGTGCCCGAACTGCTGCCCGTGACGCGGCGAGGCTCCTTGCCGGTGTGGCGACGAGGCTTCCCCGCTGTCGTGCCGTACCTGCTCTGCTCGTGCGCTCCCCCAGGGCCGGTGGCCCGGGAGGTGCCCCCAGTCGCCTGCGCCGACTCGCCGTACCGCCGCGGCGCGCGGCCTCGGCGCGGCGGTACAGCGACCTCGTTGCGGCTCCCGTTGCGCTTGTTCCCCCGTGCTGCGAGGGGAGCGGTGCGCGGCGAACGTTTCCCACTGTGTGATGTGCCCCTCGCCCTCCGCCGCGAAACGGCAGGTTGCGGGAAGCTGTAGGAAACGTTCGTTCACTTCTCGTGCCACTGTGGGGCTGGGTCGTCCGTGCCGCAGGGGTACCGACGGGGCAGTCCCTTCAGGGAGGCAGTGATGGGTGTGGCAGCCGGGCGGATCCGTGTCGTGGTGGCCAAGCCGGGGCTCGACGGCCACGATCGCGGGGCCAAGGTCATCGCGCGGGCGCTGCGCGACGCGGGCATGGAGGTCATCTACACCGGCCTCCACCAGACTCCCGAGCAGATCGTCGACACGGCGATCCAGGAGGACGCCGACGCGATCGGCCTCTCCATCCTCTCCGGCGCGCACAACACGCTCTTCCCCGCGGTCATCGCCCTCCTGCGCGAGCACTCCGCCGACGACATCCTCGTCTTCGGCGGCGGCATCATCCCGGAGGCCGACATCCCGGCCCTCAAGGAACAGGGCGTCGCGGAGATCTTCACGCCGGGGGCGACGACTCAGTCGATCGTGGAGTGGGTGCGGGGGAACGTACGGCAGTCGGCGGTCTCCGGGGGGTGAGGGGGCCGCGGGCGGGAGCGGTGGCCGGAGGGGCGGGGGCAGGGGGTCGCCGGTGGGCCGACTCCCTTGCGGGCGCCGGGTGCCGCTGGAGACGAGGGTGTCCCTCGGGGGCGGGTGCTTCCTGACGAGCACCCTTCGGGAGGCACGTACGACGGCATCCCTGACGCGGGACAGCTTCCGGCTTGCCGGTGTGGGCCGACGCGTCCCCGCGTCCGCCGGCGTCACGGGGCCTCCGTGTCGTCGCTCCGCCAGGAGGGCCGCGCTCACGCCAGCCCTCTGAGACGCGCCGCCCCGTCGGAAGCGGGGGTTACCCCACGAGGGGCCTCCACCCCCAACCCGACGGCGCCAGTAACCGGTTCCCGCGCAGCGCCTGCCCATCCTCAGCCGGACGGTGCCTCGGCGGCTGGGGCCGTATTCCGCGTGACGTGCTCTCACCCCTGGCTTCACGTCTTGCCTCCCGCAGCAGCCGTCATCCGCGCAACCCGCCCCCACCTCCGGCCTCACAGCCTCCCGCCCGCAGCGGCCGTCGCCTGAGCAACACACCCTCATCTCCGGTCCCAGCGCCTCCCGCCCGCAGCAGCCGTCCCCCGCGCAACACGCCCCCCGCCTCACGCCCTCCACCTCACTCACCCTCCAGCTCCCGCCGCATCTCGCCGCGCAGCCTCAGCGTCGCCGCGAGTCGTTGGAACGCCTCTGCCCAGTAACTCCCGGCGCCGGGCGCGGTGTTCTCGGATTCCTCCGGGACGGAGAGGAGGGCGTCGAGGCGGGTGGCCTCCTCGGGGGCGAGGCAGCGTTCGGCGAGGCCCATGACGCCGCTGAAGCTCCAGGGGTAGCTGCCGGCGTCGCGGGCGATGTCGAGGGCGTCGACGACGGCGCGGCCGAGGCCCGGCGCCCAGGGAACCGCGCAGATCCCGAGGAGCTGGAACGCCTCGGAGAGCCCGTGCGCGGCGATGAACCCGGCGACCCAGTCGGCACGTTCACCCGACGGCAGGGTCCCGAGGAGCCGGGCGCGCTCGGCCAGGGAGACGGCACCGGGCCCGCCCGCCCCCGGCGCCGAGGGCGCACCGAGCAGCGCCCGGGACCACTCCGCGTCCCCCTGCCGCACGGCGGCCCGGCACCACGCCGCGTGCAGCTCACCGGCCCACCCGTCCGCGACCGGCAGCGCGACGATCTCCTCCGGCGTACGGCCCCCCAGCCGCGCCGGCCATGCCCCGAGCGGCGCCGCCTCCACCAACTGCCCCAGCCACCACGACCGTTCGCCCCGCCCCGTCGGAGCCGTCCTGATCACGCCGTCGCGCTCCATGTCCGCGTCGCACTCGTGCGGTGCCTCCACCCCGATCGTCGGGACCTCGGCCATGTGGTCGACGGCGACGCACGTACCGGCGCGGGCCGCCATCCGCGCGGCGAGCGCGGAACCCGGCAGCGTGGAGAGCAGCTCCGCCGCCGTCGAGCGGACGTTGCGGCTGCGGTCGGAGAGCGCCTGTTCGAGGAACGGCTCGTCGCGGGGCCCGAGCCCCGCCCGCAGGGAGTCCAGGAACATCAGACGGTCCTCGGCGCGTTCGGTCGGCCAGGTCGCCGCGAGCAGTTCACGTGCCCCGTCGGCGTCCCGTGCGCGGAGCGCGGCGAGCAGGGTGACCCGCTCCGCGAACAGCCCCTCCTCCCACAGCCGCCGGATCCGCTCGGCCTCCTCCGGCCCCGGCAGCGCCACCCCGTCCCCGGCCGTCGCCCGCAGCGCGAACCGCCAGTCCGGGTTGAGCCGCGCCAGCCACAGCGCCCTCGGCCCCGCGAACTCCAGCGCCGCGGGCCGCAGATCGGTCCGGGCCCGGGCCGCGTCCAGCAGCGCGGGGAGGAGCTGCGGGGGTGGCGCGTACCGGTGTGCGTTGGCCGTCGCCAGCCACTGCGGGAGCAGCTCCATGAGGTCCGGGGCGGCACCTCTCCGGCCGCCTGCCTGCGCGGCGCGGTCGGCGAGCAGGAGCGCCAGTCGCCGGGCCGCCGGAGCCGGGAGGGGGCGGCGGAGGTCTTCCGGGGACGCCGGGAGGGGCGGCGCGGCGGGGCCGGGGAGGAGACCGGCCCTGCGGCGGAGGGTCTCCGTGGCCGCTGTGTCCAGGAGCGCGGTGGGGGCGTCCTGGCTCGGACCGGCGTCCTGGCTCGGGCCGTGTCCGTCGGGCGGGGCTGGTGCTCGCCCTTGTGGTGAACCTGGCGGCGTATCTCCTTGCGGCGAACCCGGCGCCGTACCCCTTCGCGGCGAACCCGGCGCCGTATCCCCGCCCGGCCTCCCCGTGGCCGGGCGCCTGTTCGTGCCCAGCAGTGCTGCCGTGACCAACTCGTCCCAGAGGTCGGATGCTGAGGTGCCGTTCATGTCGCGCCGTCCTTCCCTGCCGTATCCCTGCTGCATCCGTGTCGTATTCGTGCCGTTTCGGTGCCTTCACGAGGAGATCGGACCGAACAGCCCGATCGGTTCACCCCGAACGGGTGACCATGCCGTGAGCGGCGTGAAACCCCGGTGTCCGCACTCGCCGAAGACCTTGACGGGGGCGCCGCCCGAGAGGGCGACGAGACGCCAGAGGCCGGAGCGGGACAGGGCGGCCGGGGTGAGGGGAAGCGCGGTCTTCCCTTCCGCGTCGGAGAGTTGCCAGGTGTCGCCCACCGGGACCGGGACGACCCCGTCCAGGGTCACCGGCACGGAGTCCAGCCAGGGATCGTCCTGGAGGGCGGTGCCGTACCGGGCGGTGGCCTCGGCCGGGGTGATGCCGGGCGGGCGAAGAGATGTGGGCGTCGGCGCGCTGGTCAGGTCGCCCAGGGCGACCCGGGGGCCCGCCGGGTAGGGCGTGACCTCCAGGTGCAGGGAGAGGCCGACGGGCAGGGCGAGTTCGGGGGCGCGGCCCGCGGGACCGTAGGAGAGGACCAGGGCCGTTCGGCCGGTGGCCGCGCCGTGCAGCCAGATGCGGCGGGTCGTCAGTCTGCCGTCGGACGTGTCGTACTGGGCGAGGACGAGCCAGTCGTCACGGACCGGCGGGCCCGCCGGGGTCGCGGGCAGGCCGACGTGGGTGCGGACCGCCGCCGCCAACTCCTCGGGCAGGCCGGCCCGGTGGAGCCAGGCCCGGGTCAGGAGGTGCAGCAGGGCGCACTCCTCCAGCAGCCGGGACGGCCAGCCGGGGCCGGAGGACGGTATCGCGCCCACCTCGCGCACGCGCGCGGCGAGCCCCGGCGCCTGCGCGTCGACCATCCGGGCCGCCGTCTCCTCCCACAGCCCGTACCCCTCCCGCTCGACCCCCGCGAGCCCCGACCGGACCAGATCGGCGAGCCGCTGCTCCAACTCCACGACGCCCGCGGTGATCCGCGCCGCCCGCCGCTCGGCCCGCCGCCGCGCCCCCTCGGGGTCGGCCGGGCCGTCGACCTTCCCCGGCGACGGAGCCCGGACCCAGTCCGGCGCCACCCCCTCCCGCACAGCCGGATCCTCCGCCGCCCAGAGCAGCAGCAGCCCCAGCACGTGCTTGCACGGCGACTTCCGGCTCGCGCACCCGCACACGGCCACCCGCTCGGTCCCCGAGAGGTCGGCGAACGCCCGGTACGACGCCCCGCCCGCCTCGTACACCCCCCACACCACTCCCGCCCCGGAGCAGCCGGCACCCGACCACCGCCCGGCGTCGGCCAGTTCGTTTCCCGCTTTTCGCGACGCGTCGTCAGGCGCCAGTGCCAGCACCTGGTCCGCGGTCCGGCGCACCCCCTGCTGAGTCATGACACCGACGGTAGAACCCCCCACTGACAATTGCCCTCGGCGGAGCGTTTTCGCAGGTCAGAGTGATTGTCAGTGGGGTGGTGCATGGTGGAACCAGATCCGAACCGGCCGAGCTGGAGGGGGCCTCAGCCATGTCTGTCACCGCTGGACCGACGTCCGCCGAACCGACCCAGAACCACGCCGTCCTGCGACCGCACGCCGAGATCGCCTTCGCGTCCGAACTCGCCGCGCTGGCCGCGCAGGACGACCGTCCGCGCCCTCCGAACTGGAAGCTGTCACCGTGGGCGGTGGCGACGTACCTGCTGGGCGGCGAGCTGCCCGACGGCTCGGTGATCTCGCCGAAGTACGTGGGCCCGCGCCGGATCGTGGAGGTCGCCGTCTCCACGCTCGCCACGGACCGCGCCCTCCTCCTGCTGGGCGTGCCCGGCACCGCCAAGACGTGGGTGTCGGAGCACCTCGCGGCGGCGGTCAGCGGCGACTCGACGCTCCTCGTGCAGGGCACTGCGGGGACGCCGGAGGAGGCGATCCGCTACGGCTGGAACTACGCGCAGCTCCTGTCGCAGGGGCCGAGCCGCGCCGCCCTCGTCCCGAGCCCGGTGCTGCGGGCGATGGCGGAGGGGATGACGGCCCGCGTCGAGGAGTTGACGCGCATCCCGGCCGACGTGCAGGACTCGCTGATCACGATCCTGTCGGAGAAGACCCTCCCCGTGCCCGAGCTGGGGCAGGAGGTGCAGGCCGTGCGCGGGTTCAACGTCATCGCGACGGCCAACGACCGCGACCGGGGGGTCAACGAGCTGTCCAGCGCGCTGCGCCGCCGCTTCAACACGGTCGTGCTGCCGCTGCCCGCGAGCGCGGAGGCGGAGGTCGAGATCGTCGCCCGGCGCGTCGAGCAGATCGGCCGCTCCCTGGACCTCCCGCCCCTGCCGGACGGCATCACCGAGATCCGGCGCGTCGTGACGGTCTTCCGGGAACTGCGCGACGGGATCACCGCCGACGGCCGCACCAAGGTCAAGTCGCCCAGCGGCACGCTCTCCACGGCGGAGGTCATCTCCGTCGTCACGGGCGGCCTCGCGCTCGCCGCCCACTTCGGCGACGGCGTCCTGCGCCCGGCCGACGTCGCCGCCGGGATCCTCGGCGCGGTCGTCCGCGACCCGGCGTCCGACCGGGGCGTCTGGCAGGAGTACCTGGAAGCGGTCGTCCGCGAGCGCGAGGGCTGGACGGACTTCTACCGCGCCTGCCGGGAGGCGAGCGCGTGACCGACGACAACGACGGCAACGACGACAAGCGGCCGGAAAGGAGGTGAGGACGATGAAGCTGCTGGGGGTACGGCACCACGGACCGGGTTCGGCCCGCGCCGTGACCAGGGCGCTGGCGGAGGCGCGGCCCCGGGTCGTGCTGATCGAGGGCCCCGCCGACGCGGACGCGCTGGTCCCGCTCGTCGCCCACCCGCGCATGCGCGCGCCGGTCGCCCTCCTGGCCCACGTCGTGGACGAGCCCGGCAGGTCCGCGTTCTGGCCCTTCGCCGAGTTCTCCCCGGAGTGGGCGGCCCTGACCTGGGCGCTCGCACACGGCGCGGAGGCCCGCTTCATCGACCTGCCGGCCGCCCACACCCTCGCGTCACCCCCGGAGACCGCCCCCACCGCCGTACGCGTCGACCCCCTGCGCGCCCTCGCCGGGGCCGCCGGGTACGACGACCCGGAGCGCTGGTGGGAGGACGTCGTCGAACACCGGGGGACGGGCGACCCGTTCGCCGCCGTCGAGGAGGCCATGGGCGCGGTCCGCGCGGCGCACGACGACCAGGAGGACCCGCGGGACGCCGTACGGGAAGCCCATATGCGGCTCCACGCGCGCGCGGCGGTCAAGGAGTTCGGCGAGGACGGTGTGGCCGTCGTGTGCGGGGCGTGGCACGTGCCAGCGCTGCGGCGTCGTACGACCCTCGCCGCCGACCGGGCGCTCCTCAAGGGGCTGCCGAAGGCCAGGGCCGAGCTGACCTGGGTGCCGTGGACGTATCGCAGGCTCGCGCGGGCGGGCGGGTACGGCGCGGGCATCGAGTCGCCGGGCTGGTACGGGCACCTGTTCAGCGCGCCGGACCGGCCGGTCGAGCGGTGGATGACGAAGGTCGCGCGCCTGCTCAGGGACGAGGACCGGATCGTCTCCCCGGCGCACGTCATCGAGGCCGTACGGCTCGCCGACACGCTCGCCGCGCTGCGGGGACGGCCGCTCGCGGGGCTCGGCGAGGCGACCGACGCGGTGCGCGCGGTGCTGTGCGAGGGGTCGGACGTACCGCTGGCGCTCGTGTGGGACCGGCTCGTCGTCGGGGACGTCATGGGGGAGGTCCCCGACGAGGCGCCCGCCGTGCCGCTGCGCCGCGATCTGGAGCGCGAGCAGCGCCGGCTGCGGCTGCGCCCCGAGGCCGCCGAGCGGGAGACCGACCTCGACCTGAGGGGCGACACCGACGCCGCGCGCAGCCGCCTGCTGCACCGGCTGCGCCTGCTCGGCGTCGACTGGGGCACACCGCTGGAGACACGCGGCGCCACCGGCACGTTCCGGGAGACCTGGCGGCTGCGCTGGGAACCCGAACTGGCCGTAAGGATCGCCGAGGCGGGCGGCTGGGGGACGACGGTCCAGGCAGCCGCGACCGCGAAGGCCCGGGCCGACGCCGCGGCCGCGCGAACCCTCGCCGAGGTCACCGCCCTCGCCGAGCACTGCCTCCTGGCGGGCCTGTCCGACGCCCTCCCGGCGGTCATGCGGGCGCTCGCCGACCGCGCGGCCCTCGACACCGACGTCGGCCACCTCGCCCAGGCGCTCCCCGCGCTCGTGCGCGCCCTGCGCTACGGCGACGTCCGGGGCACCGACACCGGCGCCCTCGCCGAGGTCGCCGCCGGGCTCGCCCTGCGGATCTGCGTCGGCCTGCCCGCCGCCTGTACCGGCCTCGACACCGACGCGGCCGGCGAGCTCCGGGACCACGTCGACGCCGTCCACGGGGCCGTGGCGCTGCTCGTGGAAGGCACCGGAAAGGAGGGCACCGGAAAGGAGGGCACCGGAGGAGACCTGGGCGCACGCTGGAGAGGCGTCCTGCGCACGCTCGCCGAGCGGGACTCGGTCGCCGCCGTGATCCGCGGGCGCGCGGCACGCCTCCTGCTGGACGGCGGGGACGCCGGCCCCGAGGAGGCCGCCCGCTGGATGGGGCTCGCCCTGTCCCCGGGGACCGCGCCGAGGCAGGCCGCCGACTGGGTCGAGGGGTTCGTCGGCGGGGGAGCGGGCGGCGGACTGCTGCTCGTCCACGACGAACGGCTCCTCGCGATCGTCGACACCTGGCTCACCGGCGTGTCCGAGGAGGCGTTCGTGGACGTACTGCCGCTGCTGCGGCGGACGTTCGCGGCCTTCGACGCCGGAGTGCGGCGGGCGCTGGGCGAGGTCGTGCGGCGCGGGAGCGCGGCCGGGGCGGGGACGAGGGTCACCGGGTTCGCCGAGGAACTCGACGCCGTCCGGGCCGAGGCGGTCGTACCCGTGGTGCGGCTCCTGCTCGGGACACGTGAGGGGGCAGGTTAGCGGGGGTTGGCCGTGGTTGGCCGAGATTTTCAGGGATTGAGAAATTGGTGAGCGGATGAGTGAACCGATGGGGGAGGCTGGGGCGATCGATGAGTGAGGGGCCGGAAATCCAGGCAACTACCCGACTCATAAAACGAATTGACGAATCATCAGACAAGCGGGAAGCCGCCGGGGAGACCTGGTGGCGACGGTCGAGGGGGAGGTGAAGACGGTGACGGACACGAACGGACTCGCACAGGACGACGCGGCGCGGGAGCGGCTGCGGCGATGGCGGCTGGTGCTCGGGGGAGCGGAAGCGGAGGGGACCGGATGGGAACCGCAGGGGCGGGACGCGGGGATGGACGCGGCGCTGGGAGCCCTGTACGGAAAGGAGGGGGAGCGGCAGGGGAGGGGAGCGGGGCTCGGGGCGTCCGCGCCGTCGGTGGCCCGCTGGCTGGGGGACGTACGGACGTACTTTCCCTCGCCGGTCGTCCAGGTCATGCAGCGGGACGCCGTCGAGCGCCTAGGGCTCGCGTCCCTGCTGCTGGAGCCGGAGATGCTGGAGGCCGTCGAAGCCGACGTGCACCTCGTCGGCACCCTGCTCTCGCTCGACCGGGCACTCCCGGAGACCACCAGACAGACGGCACGGGCCGTCGTCCGCAAGGTCGTCCGGGATCTGGAGAAGCGGCTCGCCGGGCGGACCAGGACCGCCCTTCGGGGAGCGCTCGACCGCAGCGCGCGGACGGGGCGGCCACGCCCGCGCGACATCGACTGGAACCGCACCATCGCCGCCAACCTCCGGCACTACCTCCCGGACCACGGGACGGTCGTACCGGAGCGGCTCGTCGGATACGGGCGGGCGGCACAGTCACTCGACAAGGGGGTAATGCTATGCGTGGATCAATCGGGTTCGATGGCGTCGTCGCTGGTGTACGCGGCGGTGTTCGGGTCGGTGCTGGCGTCTTTGAGGACGATCAGCACGCGACTCGTCGTGTTCGACACGTCGGTCGTTGATCTGACCGACCAGCTCGACGACCCGGTCGACGTCCTGTTCGGGACGCGGCTGGGCGGCGGGACCGACATCAACCGCGCGCTCGCGTACTGCCAGGCGCGCATCGAGCGGCCCGCCGACACCGTCGTCGTACTGATCAGTGATCTCTACGAGGGAGGGATCCGGGGCGAGATGCTCAAGCGGGTCGCCGCGATGAAGGCGGCCGGCGTGGAGTTCGTCGCCCTCCTCTCCCTCTCCGACGAAGGGGCTCCGGCCTACGACCGGGAGCACGCCGCCGAACTGGCGGCCCTGGGAGTACCCGCCTTCGCCTGCACCCCGGAGCTGTTCCCCGAGGTGATGGCCGCGGCGCTGGAGAGGCGGCCGCTGCCGGTACCGGAGGCGGTCTGAGTACCGGGGGAGCGGGGGGGGGGGGCCCCCCCCCCCCCCCCCCCGGCCCGCGGGGGCCGCAACAAACCCGCCGGGGGCCACAATTTACACGTATCAACCCGCCGGTGTGTCCCCCGCGTTTTTTGGGG